>CAZZUZ010000117.1:0-7819 GCA_964657315.1 Vulcanimicrobiota bacterium | reverse complement strand
CCCGGCGACCCTCGCGTGTGACGCGCTAGTGCAGGCTGAAGCTCAGTGCGCTCTTCGCCGGATCTTCGGGAACGATGCCGACCGCGAGGCTCGCGACCAGCGGAACTTTCGATGCGGGCGGTTCTGCGGGCGCGAGATCGGGCACGCCGTCGGGCTCCGTGACGACCTCCGCTTCGACCGCCCTAAGCGCCGTCTCCGTGAGCACGTCGAGCAACGCGCAGACGTCGATCGTCCGGCGCCGCGGCGGCGTCGACGTCGTGTCGTAGGTGATCTGCGCGCGCGAGAGATCGGGCGCGACGCGGATGGCGACGATGGTCGCGATGTCGCCGAGCACGCGCGCGGGACTGCCCGAATGGACGTAGCGGCCGTAGCCGTCGATGCCCAGTGACACTTTCGTGCCTTCGAAGAACGTGATCGTGATCGCGACGTCGCCGCGCGCTTTGCTGCCGTCGACCGCAACGTCGGCGAAGCGCTGCCCCGAGATGGGGTCGGTGTTGCCCGCGAATTCCTTGTAAACGTTCTTCGCGTATTCGCGCAGGCGCATGAGATGCTCGGTACGCTCGGTACGCACGTCGATGATACGCTGACGGGCGGCCAGCATGCGGGCGAACGGACGTTGCTGCGGAATCGACACGCCGCGCTTTTGGTGCGACGGAACACAATCGACCTGCCCTAGCAGGGGCGGGTGGCCGGCGTTGTAAGCGCCGTCACCGTTCGTCCCGAGCGCTCAGGTTCGGGCCGATGCCGCCGAAAGCGCTCTGACCACCGGCAGCCCGTCGCGGTCGAAATCCGCACCCGTGAGCCAACGGACGAAGAGGTGATAGCTCGCGTAGCCGGCCTTCACGTGATTGGATTTGAGGTATTGATCGTAAGCCGCTCGCTGCACGTGAGCGACCTGTTTGTTGACTTCCTTGACGTACCGCCGGCGAATCGCCATCACGTCGTCGTACGCGGTCTTCCCCATCGGATGCGTGAGCCGGACATCGCTCGGGAGGTTGAACCACACGAGGATCCAGCCGGAATATTGCAAGAGCGGATCTTTCGATGTCGTGCACGCGATCGTCGAAATGAAATTCGCTTCGGATTCGTCGGCGAATCCCGAGATGTGCGCCCACTCGTGTGCGTAGATCGCCGGACGTTCGTAGAAGAAACTCGACTCGTCGACGTTGACTTCGTGGGTCCACGGATCGGTGAAGCCGTTGGTCGCCGAGAGTTCCATCATCTTCTGAAATATCGTCGGCTTGATGCGCGGCGGTGGGAAAGTCGCGACGTCGCCGAGGCGGCCGATGACCGCTTCGAAGCGCGGCTCGAGTTCGCTTTCGAATTCGTCGTCGCTCCGGGCCCTCTCCCGATGCGCCGCGTCCGCGAGTTTGGAGAGTCGATCGGTCACGCGATCCGCAAAGCGCGCGACGCTGTCCTCGTTCGTCCGCTCGTTGTGGACCGGGATCTTCTCGGCGAGCGGCACGCGCGAATAGTTGAACGCCCACGAAACCGCGAACCACACGTAGATCGCACCGAGGATCGCGACCGTTCGCAGCGCCGCACGGCCGGCCGTACTCCACCGGCGTCCGGGCGCACGGTGGATGCTCGTGACCCAATAGCGGATCAGAAAAAACAGCGCGACGAAGAGCAAGAGATCGCCGAGCGTGAACGGCATCGGCCCCGTGATCGCACGGACCGCGCGATCGATCGGCGGATAGGCGCCGTTGGAATACGCCCGTTCGATGAAAACGGCGGTCAACGGAATACACTTTACGAGCAGGGCCGCCACGATGACGGCGGCATCCGCGATGATTCCGGTTCCGCGCACTCGGGCTACGGTTTGTGGGGCCGAACGCGTTCCCTCCAGAACGACGCAGCGTGCTCTTCGCGGCCGTCGTCATTCCCGTCGTCTTGCAAACGCCGGATCCGCAACTGGTCTTCGTACGCCGGGCGGCCCATCTACGGCGCAATCCCGGGCAGATCGCGTTTCCCGGCGGAATCGTCGATCCGTCCGACACCGACAGCCGCGCGGCGGCGCTTCGCGAATTCGAAGAAGAGCTCGGCATCGAACGCTCGCGCGTCCGCATCTTCGATCGCCTCGAAGACGTCGTGACGCTCGCGCTCTCGGTCACGGTCACGCCGTACGTCGGCCGGGTCGACGCGCCGCTCGCGTATCGTTTCTCGGCCGACGAAACCGCGGGCGTCCACGAGATTCCGCTGCGCGCGCTCTACGAAGCGGGTGCGCTCGTTCACGGCGTCGAGCGCAGCATCGTTCACGAAGGCCGGACGTACGACGTGCCGTCGTGGCTCTTCGACTACGAAAACGTCCACATCTGGGGCGCGACGGCGCGCATGCTCGCGGCGCTGGTCGCGCGTTATCCGTCGGCGGATGCGCTGCGCGCTGCGGCGGCCGGTGCTTGAACGGTCGTATTTTGCGGTAAGGCATCCGCAATCGCTACGACCGCACGGGAGTACTCGTTTATATGGCCGCAATTCTCTGGGTTATCATTACCGTCTTGTTCGTCATCTGGCTCGCCGGATTTTTCGTGTTTCACCTCGGCTCGATCATCCATCTCGTCATCGTCATCGCCGTCATCATGCTGATCTTCAACTTGGTGACCGGCCGCGGGGCGAAAGTTTAGGCCGTAACCTTTTCCTTCGCGTTCGCCCGCGCTTCGAAATGCTGGTGGGCGAACGCGATAGCCATGCTGCCTTCGCCGACGGCCGACGCACATCGCTTGACGGAATTCGAGCGAACGTCGCCGGCGGCGAAGATGCCCGGTACGCTCGTTTCGAGCGAGAACGGATCGCGCTCGAGCGGCCACGGTTTGATGAGATCGCAGGTCGGCACGCGCAGCCCCGTAATGATGTAGCCGCGTTCGTCGCGCGCGATTTCTTTGGGCAACCACGACGTCTCGGCGTCCGCGCCGATGAACACGAAGACGAAATTCGTATCGCGCCGCGTGCGTGCGCCCGAATCGCGGTTGGCGATCGTGATCGCGTTAAGACGCGATTCCCCGTGCGCTTCCACGATCTCGCTCGAAAGTTCGATTCGCACGTTGGAACGCGTTTCGAGTTCGCGTATGAGGTAATCCGACATACTCTTCTCGAGCGCCGGCCCGCGGACGACGAGCGTTACCGAGCGCGCGTAATCGGAGAAGAACATCGCGGCCTGCCCCGCGGAATTGCCCGCACCGACGAGATAGATGTCGCGGCCGCGCGTTCCCACCGCTTCGGTGCGCGCCGCGCCGTAGTAGACGCCCGCGCTGACGAACGGTTCGCAGCCGTCGACCTCGAGTTTGCGCCACGTCACGCCCGTCGCGAACACGATCGATCGGGCCTGCACGCTCGAGCCGTCCTCGAGCGTCACGACGTGATAGTCGTCGCCGACTTCCACGTTTTTGACCGTCCGCGTGATGACCAGTTCCGCGCCGAAGCGCGTCGCCTGCTCCGTCGCGCGCCGCGCGAGTTCGTCGCCCGAGACGCCGCTCGGAAATCCGAGATAGTTTTCGATGCGCGACGACGTGCCGGCCTGACCGCCCGGCGCCTCGTTCTCGAAGAGCACCGTCTCGAGCCCTTCCGACGCGCCGTAGACGGCCGCCGCGAGTCCCGCCGGGCCGCCGCCGATGACCGCGACGTCGTACGAGGCACGGGCCGGCGCCGTCTGGAGGCCGATCGCGCCCGCGAGTTCGGCGATCGTCGGCTCGACCAAGACGCGGTCGTCCGCGACGATGCGGACGATCGGACAACGATCCGAAATCTTCTCGAGATCGAGGACGCATTTCTTTGCCATCGGGTCGTCCATCTCGAAATACGCGAACGGCACGTGATTGAGCGAGAGAAAATCGCGCACGTCGTGGCACGCCCGGTCGAAATTGCGGCCGAGAACGATCGCGACCGTGAGCGGCATCTCGTTGACCGCGTCGCGGACGCCGCCGACGCGCTCGGCGAGCGTCTCTTCCATACGCGTACGGAACGTCGGCATCTTGACGAGCAGCCATTGGAACTCTTGGGCCTCGAGCCGCGCCAGGCGCGCCTCGCTCTTCGCGCGGAAGCTCGCGATCGCGGTGGAGCCGACCATGAGCGGCAATTCGCCGAAGTAGTCGCCCGGCGTGCCGCGTTCGACGAGGACTCGCTCTAGGCGGCCGACCCGCTTGACGACCTCGCACACGCCCGAGAGCAGCACGTAGAACGCCGTGGGTTCGTTTTCGTAGGCGAGGTATTCGCCCGGATGGACGCGGACGTCGGCCGCCTTGGCCGCGAAATGCGCGAGCATCTCGGGATGGAAATCCTCGAAGATCGGGAGTGAAGCGAGTTCGGCTGCTTCGATCATGGGGCAACGATACCACGAAAGGCGCCGCCGTTCGATAGCGAAAACGGCTAGGTGTGAACGAAACGATCGACATTCGGCCGGGCGAAGAGGTCGACGTAGAACGGCTCGAGCCGTATCTGCGAGAGCGCCTCGGAGGCGCGACCGGGCCGCTGGAAATTCGGCAATTTCCCGGCGGTCACGCGAATTTAGTTTACCTCTTACGTTTCGGCGAATCCGAGTTCGTGCTGCGGCGGCCACCGCACGGACCGCTGCCCAAAGGCGGTCACGACATGGTCCGCGAGTACAACGTCCTCTCGAAGCTGCACGCGCACTTCTCGCTCGCGCCAAAGGCGTATCTGCTGTGTACCGATCACGCGGTGCTCGGTGCGGATTTCGTCATAGAAGAGCGGCGCAGCGGAACGATCGTGCGCGGACCCGTACCCGCCGACGTCCGCAGCGATCCGGCGCGCTGCCGCGCGCTCGGGAACAACTTCATCGACGCGCTCGCCGACCTGCACAACGTGGACTACACGGCCGCGGGCCTCGCGAGCCTCGGGAAACCCGACGGGTATCTCGCACGTCAATTCGACGGCTGGAAGACGAGATGGTACGCGGCGGATACCGACGACCGCCCGGACGCCGAAGCCTTCCTCGGCGCGCTCGCGAAGGCGCTCCCGCCGTCGGGTCCGCCCGGCATCGTGCACAACGACTACAAATTCGACAACACGATTCTCGACGCGAGCGACCATACGCGCCCGATCGCCGTGCTCGACTGGGACATGTGCACGATCGGCGACCCGCTCGCCGACCTCGGTAACGTGCTCGCCCTTTGGATGGAGCCGGGCGATCCGGCGCCGATCGGCTCGAGCATCATGCAGACCGCACATCCCGGCTTTCCGACGCGCGCCGAACTCATCGAGCGCTACGCGCAGCGTACCGGACGCGACGTCGCGTACGCGAGTTGGTATCACGCGTTCAATTACTTTCGCTACGCGGTCATCGCGCAACAGATCTACGCGCGTTACAAACGCGGGCAGACCAAGGACGCGCGGTTCGCCGGTTTCGGCTACTGGGTAAAAACACTCATCGAGCGCGGCTCGCAGCTCGCGGCGAGCGAACTCTGAACGTCGCTCCCGGCGCGGTCACGATCGAACGGCTCGCGCCCGCGCATTTCGCCGCGTGGAGCGAAGCGTACGCGTACTACGCGAGCGAAGTCGATTCGCCGGTCGATGACGCGATCGCGGGCCGCGTGTGGCGATGGCTGATCTCGCCGGAACCGAAGATCGAGGGCATCGCCGCATTCGTCGACGGACGTCTCGCGGGTTTCGCGCACTTCCGCGAGTTTCCACGCACGCTCGACGGCGACGAAGCGGGGTATCTCGACGATCTCTGGGTCGCGCCCGCCTTGCGCGGATCGTGCGTCGTGGAGCTACTCTTTGCTAGGCTGGCCGCAATCGCGCGCGAACGGCGCTGGTCGCACGTACGTTGGGTGACGTCTGCCGGCAACGCGCACGCGCGCAGGCTGTATCGGAAGATCGCGCGCGAAATGGACTTCGTCACGTACCGACTCGATACGAGCGACCGGCGCTGAGGCTTCGCCTTCTCACCGAACGCTAACGCGTCTCTCGCCCGCGGCTAATGCTGGCAATACCCTGGGTGATTACGCTGGACGCACGTCCCACACAAATCCCCCAGGAGACAGTTCTATGCGCAAACGCTTTATCGTGGCGGCCGCGGCCGCTTTTGCATTCGCCGGCTGCAGCGGCGGCGGCTCCGGCCCCGTGTCGCCCGGCGGCGGAACGACCGGATCCGGAAACGGCGGCTCGAGCTCGAACGCACGGGCCGCAACCGCTTCGGCGATCTCCGACGCGAATGCCGTCGGCACGCCGCTGGACAATTTCTCGCAATTCGACAAGATGGCGGGCTCCGCGCTCTCCGGCGTGCAGACGTCGGCACGCACGCGGGATGCCGCGGGCACGGGCGTCTGTCGTTCGGGCGTCGAGTTCTATTCACCCGATAGAAACGGTGACCCGAATTCGACCGAAACGATCGCTTTCTACGATACTGCCTGCACGAGCGAGGCGCGCGACACGGTCCGCACGTATTCGCCGAACGGCTCATCGGGCGAGACGGTGAACGTCACCGAGCTCTCGTTCGCAGCCGGCAACGCGACGCCGATCGCGACGCGCACGGCGACCCACGCGATCTCGAACGCAAGTTTCAATCAGTTCGGTTACCCGGTGGCCGCGAGCGGCTACGATCTCGTCGCGACCGACAGCCTCGCGATCGGCACCGCCAAGACGATCGATTCCGGCCGCGAGTTCGTACTCCAGCCGGCGTCGGGCGGCGTTAACGGCTTCTGCTCGGATTCCGCCGGCTACAATGCCGTGGGCATCGCATCGACCGGTAACACGTTCGGCTGGGCCGGCGGCGTCGCGAGCGGCACGCGCACGGTCAACGGCGACGGCTCCGTCACGTGGTCCGCGACGCACGCGGGCACGGCTTACGAGGGAGGGATCGGATCGCTCTCCATCGCCACCGGCACGCCGAACACCGCGTGTCCGATCGCGTCGCCCGATTTCACGCTGGCCGGCGGCACGAGCATCGGCTCGTATACGATTCCGGTCACGGCCACGTTCGGGCACGGCGTGCTGCAGTCGCTCTCGATCGTGGGCGCCTCCCTCGCGAACGGCGACACGCTCGACGTCACGACCAACGCCGGACAGGCGCCGTCGTCCGAGCAATTCGTCACGGGCAGCATCTCAAAAGGCACGACCCAGACCGCCACGTTCGCCGTGGACGCGTTCGGCGACGGAGCGCTCACCGTGACTGCGACGGGCGCGCAATACGTCATCACCGACTGGCACGTCGTCAGATGACGGCGTAGCGGGTCTTTGCTAAACGGGTGCATCGCCGCGTCAGGCGTACGCGGCGATGCCCGTGAGCGCTTGCCCGAGGATCAGCGTGTGGATCTCGCTCGTCCCCTCGTAAGTGAGCACCGACTCGAGATTGTTCATGTGCCGGATGACGGGATACTCGAGCGTGACGCCGCTCGCACCGAGGATCGTGCGTGCCTGACGGCAGATTGCAAGCGCTTCGCGCACGTTGTTGAGCTTGCCGATGCTGACGTGTTGCGGCAGCACGTCGCCCGCGTCCTTGAGCTTGCCGATCCGCGAGGCGACGAGCTGGCCCTTCTGCAACTCGAGCATCATATCGACGAGCTTTTCCTGCGTTAGCTGAAAGCTGCCAATGGGTTTAGCGAACTGGATCCGCGTCTTGGCGTACTCGAGCGCGGCTTCGTAGCACGCGCGCGCCGCCCCGAGGACGCCCCAGAGAATGCCGTAACGCGCTTCGCTCAAACACGAGAGCGGACCGCGCAACCCCGCGACGCCCGGCAGCATCGCGCTCGCCGGTAGCCGGCACGCGTCGAACGACAATTCCGCCGTCACCGACGCGCGCAGCGAGAGTTTGCGCTCGATCGGCCGGGCGCTGAACCCTCGGGTATCGGTCGGAACGACGAAGCCG
>CAZZUZ010000116.1:1554-7840 GCA_964657315.1 Vulcanimicrobiota bacterium | reverse complement strand
CATAGACCCGTCCGCCCCGCGGCAGCGGCTGCGTGTAAGCGAGGGTCTCGGCGGAGAGCCGGCCCAGCGTGTAGTTGATGTCTTGATGCAGGGCGGTGACGCCGACTTGCGTGTCGTCGATGAGATTGTTGGCGTTCTTTTGCCAGAGCCGGAAACCCAGATCGCCCGCGCCCAGTGGCACGTGTCCGCCGAACTCGAGTTGCGTGTCGCGCTCGGGTTGCAGATCGAACTGCGCGATCGACGGCTGTACCGGAAGGTTGAGCTCTCGTGCGGCCGCGGGGTCGACGTTCTCGAAAGAAAACGGTTCGAAGAAACGTCCGAGATACGCGTAGATCGACGCACGCCGGCCGAAGTAGCGCGTCAGCTTCACCCGCGGGCTGAAACCGCCGAAGCCGCGATAGAAATCGCTCGAGCGAATCGAGAAGAAATCGTAGCGCGCGCCCGCGTCGACTTGATAGTCGCGCGACAAGCGGTACGTGTCCTGGACGTAACTCTCATAGGTGTTGCCGGTATTGGCATTGCCGTCGACGACGCTCGCCGGCGCGTCGGGGGTCGCGGGCGTCAGGATCGGCGCGAGGAAGTTCATGGGCTGCAGCGTGACGTCGTACGTCTTGTCGACCCGCGTGAGATCGTAGCCTATCCCCGCACGAATCTCGTGCGGTCCGGCCTTCGCATCGAGATCCGCGTTGAAGAGATAGTCGAGCGATGTCTTGTCGTCGTGGAGTGAAAACGCGCACGTCGTGGACGCGAAATTCTGCGAGGTCAGCGCGGTCGCGCAATCGCTCGCGGTACCGCCGTTTCCGAACGGCGCGGGTCCGACGTCGAGGGCCTCACCATAAGCCCAATCGTTCGCGGGATCGCCGAGATCCCGAATGTGCGAGATCTTCAACCCCGGACCGAAGCTAAGCGATCCGCCGCCGCCGATCGCGTGGCGAAATTGAGCGGAGAGAAACGTGTCGTCCTGCGTTTCGTTATCGTCGGTCGAGGCCGGCTCGCCGTACCGCACGTCGTTCGGAATTTGAAACGTCCGATAGCTGTGGATCAGCGTGAGATCGGTGAAATCGTTCGCGCCGTCCGGCAACGTAAAGCGCAAGAACTGATTGGTGTCGCTGCCGCGATCGTGCGGTGAAGCGAATTCCGGCGGGTCGAGTTCGCGACCGGTCTGCGCGTTACGCAGCGCGATGTCGAAGCCGCCGCCGTTGCCCAGCGGCGCATGATAGCCCAGCGACTGATCGATGTCGCCGAACGAACCGTACCGGATGCTTCCGCTCGGCCCGGGCTGTCCGGTACCCGCGCGCGTCGTGATGTCGAGCACGGAGCCGAAGCGCAGACCGTACTGCGCGGGGTATGCGCCCTCGATCGCATCGACGAACGAGATGTCGTTCGGATCGATTTCGCTGCCGATCTCGCGATTGAGCGCCTGCGGAAGCGCGACGCCGTCGACGACGTAGTCGATGACGCCGTGATCGCCGTTCATGTGCACGACGCCGTTCGCGCCGCGAGCGCTGCCCGGCAATTGGATGAGCGTTTCGGGGAAGCTGTCGCTCGTCGTCGAGCGCGTGAGCTGCGTCGCGTTCAACACGACGTCGGCGCCGCTTCCCGCAATCGTCGACGCACGCGCGACCGCGACGCGGCCCACCTGGGCGAGGCCGGTGAGCTCGATCGTAATCGAGGATCCACCCGCGGCGAGATCGGCCGCCACCGTGCCGTGCAGTGCGTCTTTCGTGGCGCGAATCTCGTACGTTCCGTAGGCCAGCGACCCGAACGTAAAGTGCCCCTTCGCATCGCTCGTTGTGGTTTCGGTCCGGTCGTTGCCGGCAGCGGTGACGGTCGCGTCCGCCGCGGGCGCTCCGCTCGCGAGCACCGTCCCCGCGAGTTCGGCCGTCGACGTTGCGGCGTTCGCCGGTGCGTGCGTTGGCATGAAAATACGTAAAAACAGGAGTGCCGCGAACGCGTGCGGCGGCCGGAAGAATACCATCGAATCCTCGGATCGGAAGAAAGCAGAATGAACGCGGCCGTGTCGGCGCGCGCTAAGGAGTCGGACTCAGACGGCTTCTTGCGGAGGAGGACGGTAGCGGAACGTCAGCGCGCGCGCGAAGGCGGCGCGTACGCGCGGCGAACGGCTGCGTGCCGAAGAGATCGCGGGCTGCGCCGCGCTACGGCGCGTGCGGAACGCGCCCGCAATCGCGCAGACGAACGCGATGACTCGGCGCTGACCGAGCGCGATCGCGAGGGCACCCGCCACGGCGGCGAGCGCTGCGGCGACGACGCCGACGAAGACGTCGCCCGCGCAGAGCGGGCAGCCTTCGCCGATCTGCGTTACCGCAAAAAACGCGAACTGTGTCGCAAACGAAAGCGCGGTGAAGCGCGCGCCCCGGCCGCGGAACGGCAGATCGTCGACGAGCGAAGCGATCCGGGCTCGGCGCCCCGCGGGCGGCACGCGCAGCAGCGCGGCGACGAACGCCGCGAAGACCGCGATCGCCGCGACCGCGAGGTACGCGTGACGTGCGGAGAAGAGCACGTCCGCGTCGTCGTGCCAGCCGAGGCCCGCGAATTCCGAGACGAGATGGGCGGCGATCCCAAACGGGACCGTCGATGCGAGGAAGAGCGTCGTCGCTTCCCGGCCCCATCGTCGCCTATTCACTAATCGAGAAGATACTCTCATTAGTGCGTTGCGTCAACGCATGTCCGCAGGACGGTCGCGGCGCCGGACGCAAAAGCCGGACGTAACTGAAGGGGAGTTCTCAGTATCGAATCCGCACTTTCGTTTGCGAACGTCAATTTCACTCGCGGCGGCCGCGGCATTCTCGAGCGCGTCACGTTCGATGCCGCACCCGGCGAATTCATCGGCGTCATCGGCGGCAACGGTGCCGGAAAATCGACGCTCCTCAAGCTCGCGCTCGGCCTGTTGCGTCCGTCGAGCGGCGAGATCCGCGCGTTCGGCCAAGCGCCGCGCGACGCGCACGGCGTCTTCGGATACGTGCCGCAGCGCATCGAGCTCGACCCCGATTTGCCGCTGCGCGCGCGCGACTTCGTCGCACTCGGCGTCGACGGGGCCGCGTTCGGGATTCCGCTTCCGAGTGCTCCGCGCCGAGCCCGCGTCGACGAAGTGCTCGCCGCGGTCGGCGCGGGAGCGTTCGCCGAGAAGGCCGTGGGCCGGCTCTCGGGCGGCGAGCAGCAGCGGCTCGCGATCGCGCAGGCGATCGCCTCGCGGCCGAAGATTCTCTTGCTCGACGAAGCGCTGGCCAATCTCGATCTCGGCAACGCGGCGGAGATCGTCGCGCTCGTCGCGCGGCTCGGCCGCGAGTTCGCCATCACCGTGATGCTGGTCGCTCACGACGTGAACCCGATGCTCTCGAGCATCGACCGCGTGCTCTATCTCGCGAAGGGACGGGCGGCGATCGGTACGGTCGAGAGCATCGTCAACGAAGATACGCTCAGCCGTCTCTACGATCGGCCCGTCGACGTCCTGCACGTTCGCGGGCGGCTGATCGTCGTCACCGGGGAAGAGCCGGACCTCGGACACGCGCACGCCTGATGCACGAATTCCTCGGCAGTCCGAACGTCGCGGCGGCGCTGCTCGCGAGCGCGCTCGTAGCGGCGCTCAGCGCCGCGGTCGGCTATTTCGTCGTGTTGCGCGGCCTTTCGTTTGCGGGACACGCGGTGACCGACATCGGTCTGACGGGCGGCGCGGGCGCGCTGCTCGCGGGTTTGCCGCCGCTCGCCGGACTGCTGGCGTTTTCGATCGGCGCCGCATCGGCGGTGGGAGCGATCGGCGATCGCGCGCGCGAACGCGACGTTGCGACCGGGCTCGTGCTCTCGCTCGCGCTCGGTATCGGCGCGCTCTTCCTTCACTTGCAAACGCAATCGGCGAACGGGCAGAGCGCGCTGCTCTTCGGCTCGATCTTCAGCATCGACGCCTCGCTCTCGCGCACGATCGCGATCGTGGGCGCGCTCGCGCTCTGCGCGCTCGCAGCGATCGCGCGGCCGCTGCTCTTCGCGAGCGTCGCGCCCGAAGCCGCATTCGTCGCGGGCGTTCGCGTACGCGCGCTCGGCTATGCGTTTCTCGTGCTTATGGCGGTCGCGGTCGCGGAAACCGCGCAGATCGTCGGCGTGCTCATCAGCACGGCGCTGCTCGTCGGGCCGGCCGCGACCGCCACCGCGCTCGTGCGCGGTCCCTTCGCCGCGATCGCGGTCGCGGCCGCACTCGCCGTTCTAGAAGCGTGGGCCGGGATCGTGCTCGCGTACGCGAGTTTCGGCTGGACGCACGGCGCGCACACTTGGCCCGTCAGCTTTTTCGTCGCCGTGCTCGCGTTGCTCGCCTACGTCGCGGCAGCGTCGCTGCGTGCGCTGAAAACCGCGTGATGCCGAACGTCTTCGATGCGTTCGGGCAGCCGTTCGTGCAGAACGCGCTGATCGGCGGGACGGTCGTTGCGCTACTCGGCGCGTTCGTCGGGTATTTCGTCATCGCGCGCGGCGCGTCTTTCGCGACGCACGCGCTCTCGCAGATCGGGTTCGCCGGTGCGGCGGGCGCCGTGCTGCTGGGCATCGAGCCGATCGTCGGGCTCATCGTCTTCGCGGTGCTGGGGGCGTTCGGGCTGAGCGCTCTCGGGCGCTATACGCGAGCGAGCGACGTCGTTACCGCGCTCGCGCTCGTCGCGGCGCTCGGAACGGGCGCGCTGTTTCTCGCACTGCAGCGCGACTACGCGTCCAACGTGTTCAGTCTCTTGTTCGGCACGATCGTGGGTGTCGACCGCGCGCAAGTCGCGATCACGGCCGCGGCCGCGCTCGTTGCAGCCGCCGCGCTCGCGTTCATCGCGCGGCCTTTGCTCTTCGCGACGGCATCGCGCGAAGCGGCGCTCGTTGCGGGAGTCGCTACCGGTGCGCTCGATCTCGCATTTCTCACCATCGTCGGCATCTCGGCTGCGGTCACCGTCCCGATCGCCGGCACGCTGCTGGTCTTCAGCTTGACGATCGGGCCCGCCGCTGCGGCGTCGCATCTCGCGACGAAGCCCGTGACGGTCATCGGCATTGCCGGGCTGCTCGGCGTTGCGGCATTCGTCTGTGCGCTTGCGCTCGCGTACGAAACCGATTGGCCCGTCGGCTTCTACATCGCGGCGATCACGACGGCGCAATACGTTGTCGCTCGCGCGTTCGCAAACGCTCGCGACCGCGAGGGCGCCTAGCGCGACTTACGCGGGACGGCTTTCTTTCGCGCCGCCGCCGAACAGTCGGCGCAAACGCCGTAGAACGTGACTTCGTGGCTCTTCGCGCGAAAGCCGCGCGGCAACGCGGCCTCGACGCTCGCGCATTCGTCGAGTTCGTACACGCGATCGCACGTCTCGCACGAAAAGTGGTGGTGGTGACCTTTACCGGAGCGTTCGTAGAGCGCGTTGCGGCCGGGGACTTCGACGATCGAGAGCCAGCCTTCGTCGACCAGCGTCCGTAGGGAGCGGTATACCGTCGCCATGCCGAGTCCCCGGCTCTCGCGCTCGGCTTCGCGATACACTTCGTCGGTCGACAGCGGGCGATCCGTGCGCTCGAAGGCCGCCCGGATCGCCTGTTTCTGCCGCGTGTTTCGTTCCGCTACCGTCTTGACCACACGCCGGTATTGCCTGGATTCCGGCGCGGATTCCCGCCTCTTAGGCGGGGACGGCTTCCAGGTTCGCGCGCGCCCAAACGCGATGTTGTCCCATCGCGGTGATGAAGTCCGTGACCGTCGAGTCCGCGTCGCCGATGAAGACGCCGTCGGCACGCGCATCGCTCACTTCGATTCCGGCCTTCGGAAGCAGCAGCGCCGCCGCGTCTTCGCCCATCGCCATCGCCTTGAGATGCTTATAGAACTCCGCAAGCGTACTGAGCGTGAGCCCCGACGACGCGAGCTTTGCGGCCGCGCCTTCGCCGCCGGGAACGTAGACCGCATCGAAGACGACCGACGGCATCGTGAGGCTCGTGTGATCGATTTCGATCGGTCCGTCTTCGCCGTCGATCGTGCCGAGCGTCGCGCCGATCACGAGGCCGACGGCGCCGGCCTCTTCGAGAGCGGCCCGCACGGCCGTCACTTCCGACGCGAGCGAACCCTCGGCCACGATGATCGCAACCTTTCGGCCGGTGATGTCCCCAGGCACGCCCGTCGCCGGGTCGAGCTGGCTGAGCATCGGCGAAGAAACGATCGCGTCGCGCGTCGGCTTCTTGCTCTTGCCGTTGCCGTTTCTCGCGTGGTTCTCAACGTTCGCGGCCGGTGAATCGTTGGTATTTGCTACAGGGGCGGGCAGGCCGAGATTGG
>CAZZUZ010000116.1:0-1516 GCA_964657315.1 Vulcanimicrobiota bacterium | reverse complement strand
CGGCCGTCGCGAGTCCGGTATCGATGTTTGCGAGCATCTGTTCGAGCACGCGCCGGCGAATCTCGGGCCGGTTGACCTTCGCGAGCTCGAACGAAAACGCGGTCGTGATGTGTTCCTTCTCGATCGGCGACATGCTGTTCAAGAACATCGTTGCCTGCGAGAAATAGTCGTTGAACGAATCCGCGCGGATGCGGCGCGTCACGCCTTCGATCGGCGCGGGAAACGTGCCGAAGCCGCCTTCGGAGACCGGCTTCATCAGCGGGAAGTGTTGATCGAGCGAATTCGGCGAATAGGCCGTGTCGCCGGTGTCGATCGTCATGCGGTGCGCCCCGTCGCGTTGACCGTTGCTGAACGGACAGACGGGACGGTTGATCGGAATTTCGTGAAAGTTCGGTCCGCCCAGGCGCGAGAGCTGGGTGTCGAGATACGAGAAGTTGCGCCCCTGCAGCAGCGGATCGTTGGTGAATCCGATGCCCGGCACGAGGTGGCTCGTACAGAACGCGACCTGTTCTGTTTCGGCGAAGTAGCTGTCGGGGTTGCGATCGAGCACGAGCTTGCCCACGCGGCGAACCGGAACGAGTTCTTCGGGGATGAGTTTCGTCGAGTCGAGGATGTCGAACGGAAATGCGTCCGCTTCTTCATCGCCGAAAATTTGCAGACCGAGTTCGTATTCGAGCGTTCCGCCTTGATCGATGCGTTCGTACATGTCGCGACGGTTGAAGTCGGGATCCTTACCCATGAGCTTCTGCGCTTCGTCCCAGATGAGCGAATGCGCGCCTAGGACCGGCTTCCAATGGAACTTTACGTAACGCGATTCGCCTTGGGCGTTGATCAAGCGAAACGTGTGGACGCCGAAGCCTTCCATCGTCGCGAACGAGCGCGGCAGCGCGCGATCGCTCATCAGCCACATCATCATGTGGCTCGACTCGAGTGCGAGCGAGACGAAATCCCAAAGCGTATCGTGCGCTGACGAGGCCTGCGGGATCTCGTTGTGCGGTTCCGGTTTGACCGCGTGCACGAAATCCGGGAATTTGATCGAATCCTGGATGAAGAAGACCGGCATGTTATTGCCAACGAGATCGAAGTTACCTTCGCTCGTGTAGAATTTCACGGCGAAACCGCGCACGTCGCGCGGGGTATCGGCCGAACCGCGCGAGCCGCCGACGGTCGAGAACCGCACGAACACGGGCGTGCGAATCGACGGGTCTTGCAAGAACGCGGCGCTGGTGACGGCCGAGAGCGATTCGTAACATTGGAAGTAGCCGTGCGCGGCCGCTCCGCGCGCGTGCACGACGCGTTCGGGGATGCGCTCGTGATCGAAATGCGTGATCTTCTCACGCAGGATGAAGTCTTCGAGCAGCGTCGGGCCGCGGTCGCCCGCTTTGAGCGAGTTGTCGTCATCGGCGATCGGTAAGCCCTGATTCGTCGTCAACGTCTTGCCGATGGGCGAGGCGCGATACGGTTCGAGCGCGTCGATTTTGACGGAAGCGCTCGCCGGCGCCGTTTTCTTTTTGCC
>CAZZUZ010000115.1:0-7877 GCA_964657315.1 Vulcanimicrobiota bacterium | reverse complement strand
TATCGGCTTCGCGCTCTACGGGTTCGGCCATCTGATCTACATCGCGATGTATCCCGGCATGTTCTCGAAGTCGGGCATCTTCGGCGCCGGCTCGCAGTGCGCGTTCTGGATCTACCTCGTCGCGCGTTTCGTCTTCACGACGATGATCGGCGTGTTCGCCTATGCCGAGTGGCGCGAGCAGCGCGACCGGCCGCTACGGCGCTACGTCGTCGAACGCGTCGGATATGGGATGTTCGCGTTCATGCTGGTCTTGGCGACGGTGTTCGCGACCTTTCACCATTTCTTGCCCGCGCTCGTCGTCGACGGCGATCGTTTTTCGCCGCTCTTCACGTCCCGCATCCAGCCGCTGAGCATCGTGTGTACGACGGCGACGCTCGTCTTACTCGCGGTCGTGTGCGGCCTGCGCACCCGCGTGAGCGTGTGGCTGAGCGTGACCGTCTTGGCGCTGCTGCTGGAAATCGTGATGGGCGGGTCGATCGGCGGATCGCGTTTCAGCATCGGCTGGTATAGCGCGCGCATCGATCTGCTGATGAGTTCGCTGCTCTTCATCGTCGCGATGCAGGTGCAACTGGCCGGAATCCTCCAGCGCGCGGCACGCGCGAGCACGCGGGCGCATACGCTCTTCAACCTTTCGACGGCGAGCGGTTCGGCGCTCGAGGTCAATACGAAGCTGATGCATGCGGCACTGAGCGAACTCGACTTCGAATGGGGTTTCGTCACCCGCTTCGAGGAAGGCCGCGTATCCATCGAGACGAGCGTCGGCGCCGTGCCGGAAGATCGCGACCCGCGCCTCACACTCGAATCGTCGCTGCTGCACGGCGTCACGAGCCGCGAACTCTTCGTCATGGAGAGCTCGTCCGCGCAATCGGGCGACCACCACGCCGCCTGGGGAGCGTTTGCCTCCGTTCCGATCTTCGTGGGCGGCCGGCTCTACGGCTCGGTCGGCTTCGCGAGCCGCGCGCGGCGCAGATCGCCGCTGACCGATGCCGATCGCGATTTCATGTACCTGCTCGCAATCCTCGCGGGCTCCGCGATCGAGCGCGATCGCCGAGCCGAGCGGCTTGCCGGGCTCGCGTTCTACGATTCGCTCACGGGCCTGCCCAATCGCGCGCAACTCCACGAGAAGCTGGCCGAACGATTCGCGCAAGGCGAACGCTACGGCACGGCGTTCGCCATCCATTTTCTCGATCTCGATTTTTTCAAGCCGATCAACGATCGTTACGGTCATGCGGTCGGCGACGAGGTGCTGCGCGAAGTGGCGTCACGTTTGCGGCATAGCGTGCGCGAGGGCGACGTCGTAGCCAGACTCGGCGGCGACGAATTCATCATCGTGCAGAAACTCGACCCCGTGGGCGGCGATCCCGAGATCCTGCGCGACCGCATCGTCGAGGCCTTCGATCGGCCGGTCGCGACGCGGGCCGCCGCATTGACAATCGGGGCGAGCATCGGGATCGCGCGATACCCAGAAGACGGACGCGATGCCGACGAGCTGCTCGCCGCGGCGGACAAGGCGCAATATCGCGTAAAAAATCGGCGGCGCTGGATGACCCCCGGGAAGAAGCCGACCGAACCTCCTCGCGTGGTACCGATCGAACGGCGGAGAGGCGCGGGTGCGCCTTGAGCCGTATCCGGCTCGCATGAACGACGCGCCCGAATCGCACCTACGCGAACGTTTCGCCCGGCTACGCGGCGAACGGGAACGTCTCGCCGACGTCGTCACCGCGTATCGCGCGGTACGCGCGAGCCGCTTCTCGCGCATGGACGATCTAACGCGGGCTTTGAAACGTGCGCTGTTCCGGCTCGACGAGCCGGCTGCGCTCGCGGTCGTCGATCTACCCGCGCTTCCGGCGCACTTTTCCGACTAGCCGCTTCAAGGACCACCACTTGCTCGCGTGATAGCGCGCGATCATCCCGTCGACGACTGCGGCTTGGTGCGTGGCGTTCGCGATCTCGTAGTCGAGGTATTCGGCGAAGATCGCATGGGCGGCCGCTCGTTTGCGGCGCTCGCGTTCGAGATCGGACGTTGCCTCCGCGAGCGCGTCGCGTAACGCGGCGATCGTTTCGTCACGGGCGGCGATTGCGGCTTCGTGCACCTCGATCGCGGCGATACGGTTCGCATCGACCTCGGAGAGGCTTCGATGCAAAACGCCGAGTTCTGCGAATGCGGCGGCGATGCGGTCCGCCTCCGTCCGATACTCCGCGTATTCGCGCGTCTGACGTTCGAATTCCGACCGCGTATGCCGCAGCTGCGCCTGCAGATCGTCGTAGCGGCTCGCGGCTTCGGCTTCGGAAGCGTTCAGCGCCGCGGTAACCATTTGTAACTTCTCGTGCAGCGAGCCCGCTTCGGCGCGAGCCGACGCGATCGCGCCCTCCGCGCGATTGCGTTCGTCGACGGCGACGTCCCGTTCGAACTCGCGATCGGCGAGTTCGATGCTCATTTCGGCTCGCTCCACCGCGGCCTCGACGCGCGCGGCTTCGAGTTCTTCGATTCGCGCGGCGGCCCGCGCGAGTTCGACGTCGAAATGCGCGCGCAGCTCGCTCACGTTACTCGCGAGCAGATGTTTGGCATCCTCGTGCGCCGCTTCCAGGGCGGATCTCTCGCCGAGCACGCGAGCCGATTCCTCGCGCAGCCGCTCGATTTCGGCACGCTGCTCGTCTATCTGGGCGCGCGCGCTTTCGATTTCGGCGCGCGCGCTTGCGAAGCGGACATCGGATCGTTCGGCTCCGGTCGCGCGACGCAGTTGCTCGAGCTCGTCGCGCACGCGCGCGAGCTCCGCGTAGATCGCCTCGCGCTTCGCGGCATCGTCGAGCGGAAACGCCTTGACGATGAATTGAAAGGTTTCGGCTTCGGGATCCGCGCTGACGCGCTCGACGGTCGCCGGATCGTAATCGCGCGCGTCGACGTTGGGAAGGTACGGGCTCTGAGAGAAGATCGGCATGCGCGTGCGCTCGATCGATTCGATCCGGTAGCCGGCTCGCAGGCAGAGATCAACGACGTTGCTCAGCGTAAAAAAGCGTACGTGCGAATCGTCGAGTAAACCCGCGTCCTTGTAGTCGAATTTCCCGGCGAGCAGTGAGAGTCGAACCGAACCGTGCGCGATATTGGGAATCGACAGAACGACGAAGCCGCCGGCTGCGATGAACGGCCGCGTGTCGTCGAGAACCCGCTGCGGGTCGCGCAGATGCTCGAGCACGTCGCCGAAGACGGCCGCCTCGAACGTCGTTTCGGGCAAGATATCGTCGAGCGATCGGGAGTCGAGATCAGCGACGATGACTTCCTGACAGAAATGTCGCGCCTCGGCCGCGGCCGCCGGGTTCAGCTCGACACCGGTTACGCGGCATCCCGAAAGACTGAGCATTCGCGACATGGAGCCGCTGGCACAGCCGAACTCGAGCACGCGTTTGTCGCGGCCGACGAACTTGAGCATGAGGTCGTGCGCGGAACCCGGTTCGGCGAGCGTCTCGACGCCGAACGCGGGCGCGGGATACGTTTTTGGATTGCGTTCCATGCGATCTTTCAAGGGTTATGAGTCGCGATTGCTGTACGCCTTCCCGTTCTCTGCATCCGAATCTTCGCTCCCCGAAGAGTCTCAATTTTGAACGCTGTACCTAGCGACGACGAATCTCCCCAGTTCACCGAACCGGCGCTGTCGGCCATCGAAGCGGCAGTCGCGCGCGTCGTGCGCCGGCATCGGGAGACGCTCGCGCGCATGCGGACGTCGCTCGGCGAAACCCGGCCCGCCGAAACCGATGCGCGCGAGAACGTCGGCGGCGAACCGCGCGATTATCTGCGCGACGAATTAGCGAGTGCGCGCCAGATGCTCGCGCGCGCGCAGGCGACGATTCGCGCGCAGGCGCGCGAGATCGAACGGCTCGCTGCAGAACTCGAAACGCGTTCGTGAACCGGATCGTCGCTGCGCTCGACCGTCCGGCACCGGGTGAAGTGCAGTACGGCCGTTTGCGCGTTGCCGGCTGGGCGTTCGCAACCGAGTCGCCCGTGTATCGCGTCGAGGTCCTCGTCGACGGACGGGTCGTGGCCTTCGCCGCGTCGGGCGGTATCCGGCCGGACGTTGCGGCCCTGCACGACGCCTACGATGCGGCGCGCGAGAGCGGATTTGCGGCGCGATTCGAGTTGCCGGGACGCGAGCCCGGCACCACGGCGATGCTGGTGCGCGTCATCGCTCGAGACGGAACGACGGTCGAGTTCGAGCGGGAGTTCTACTATGGGGGGCCCTTTGAGGCGACGCTCCCGTGGAATGCGGCGAAGCTCGACACGCGTGCGCTCGACGAAGTCCGCGCGATCGCATTCTATCTCCCGCAGTATCATCCCATTCCCGAGAACGATCGCTGGTGGGGTCCGGGATTTACGGAATGGTCCAACGTCACGCGGGCGCGCCCGGCACTGCCTGGCCACCACCAGCCGCATCTGCCCGCCGACCTCGGCTTCTACGACCTCCGCAATCCCGAAACGCGCGAGGCGCAGGCAGCGCTCGCCCGCGCGAACGGCATCGACGGGTTCTGCTACTATCACTATTGGTTTGGTGGTAAACGATTACTCGAGCGGCCGTTCGACGAAGTGCTCGAATACAAGACGCCGCAGTTCCCGTTTTGCCTCTGCTGGGCCAACGAAAATTGGACGCGGCGCTGGGACGGCGCCGACAGCGACGTCCTCATCGGTCAACGGCATTCGCCCGAAGACGACGTCGCCTTCATCCGCGACATCGAGCCCGCGCTGCGCGACGCGCGCTACATACGTGCCGACGGGAAGCCGCTGCTCATCGTCTATCGCGTCGGCCTCCTCCCCGATCCCGCAGCGACCGTCGCGCGCTGGCGGCAGGAGTGCCGCCGCAGCGGCGTCGGCGAGCTCTATATTCTCGCCGTGCAGGCGTTCGATCTCGCGGGCGATCCGCGCGACCTCGGCTTCGACGGTTCGGTCGAGTTCCCGCCAAACGGTTTCAGCGTGCCCAACGTCTCCGACCGGTATCGTAAAGACGACCCGGACTTCGCGCACCACGTCTACGAGTATCGCGATTTCGTCGAACAGGTGCTCTCGCGCGAGTTGCCGGCCTATCCGCTGCATCGCACGGTCTTTCCGTCGTGGGACAACACCGCGCGGCGCAAGAGCGGTGCGAGTATCTTCGTCAACTCGTCCCCGGAAGCGTACCGGCTGTGGCTCGCACAAGCCAAGGCGTGCGTGGCCGCTACTTTGCCGCCCGGACACCGCTTCGTCTTCGTCAATGCGTGGAACGAGTGGGCCGAAGGCTGCCATCTCGAGCCGGATCAGAAGTACGGCGATACGTATCTGAACGTTACGCGCGAGGTGATGCATCCGCAGCTCGCGATCGAACGCCGCCCGAAAATTTCCGTCGTCATCCCCGCCTACAACCACGCGCGGTACATCTACACGACGTTGCGTTCGATCAAACGGCAGACGACGAACGATTACGAGGTCGTGCTCGTCGACGACGGCTCGCTCGACGATACGCTGCACGAGGTCGCGCGTTTCCGGCGCGAACACCCCGATTTCCGGATCCGCGTCTTCGCGCAGAGCAATTCCGGCGCGCACGCCGCGCTCAACTTCGGCATCTCCCAAGCGCGGGGCCGCTACATCGCGCCGCTCAACTCCGACGATCTCTTCGAACCCGAGCGGCTCGAAACGATGCTCGCGGCTTTGCGCGACGCGGGCTCCGAATTCGGCTTTTCCGGTATCCTCGCAATCGACGACGACGGTCAAAACGTCGGCGGCACCCATCCGTACGCCATGGCGCTGCTCAACAAACAGGCGGCCATCGGCAGCTATCCGTCGATCGGGTTCGCGATGCTCGACTTCAACGTGACGATCTCGACCGGCAACTTTTTCTTCAGCCGCGCTCTCTACGACCGCGTCGGGCCCTTCAGTGCCTTACGCTATTGCCACGATTGGGATTTCGCGCTGTCCGCCCTGTGCGAGACCGAGCCCGTATACGTGCCCAAGCGCCTCTACGGCTACCGCCTGCATCACGCGAATTCGTATCTCGGACTTCAAGATCACGGCGTCGCCGATTGCCGCGTGCTGCTGCGATCGTTTTTCGGCAAAGTCTTCGACGGCTCGCCGCGCGGGCAATACTTTCCCAGTCGGGAGAATTGGCCGGTCTATTTCGATTCGTTCGTGCGTCCGCGCGGGCTCGAAGAGTTCTTGCCCAAGGAGCAAACCCGTGTTCTGGAAGCGCGCTAAAGATAAACTTTGACGGTTCTAGCGGTGCCGACGCGCGTCGCGGTGCCGTCTGTGTTGACGACGGCGAAATCGAGCGTATGACTTCCTTGACCGAGCGCTCGCGCCGGCCCGGCGATATCGAAGCCAGTTGTGCCGAGCGCGGGAATGCCGAAATATTTCGCGACGTCCGGACGAGCGAAGCCGAGCTTCACGGGTGTTGCTAAAAGCTTTCCATCAACGATTAGGCAAACTGCAGCGGCCGGCCCCGATTTGTCGGGTGCCGCGGCCCAGCCTGCCAGATGATAGAACGAGTTCGCTTTAAGTTCGATCCGGTCGCCGAGGTCTTTGCCGGGTGCGCCGTCAGCCGAAATAACATCGAAGTGGCCGACGGCTTGACCCGCTTCGAGTTGTGCGTTTCGGCAGTCCGGTTTTCCAAACGCACGGGTTGTGCGCGCGAGCGGGAACATCAGCGTGAGCAAACTCAAGCCAAAGATGCACGCAAATGCAATGCCGCATATGCGAATGGCGTCGAGTCGCGAGCGCGCGAACCAAGTCACGAAAGGAAAGGCGAGTAGCGCGGCTACCGCGCACCAAGCAGCGCGCAGAAAGAGCGTCACCATCATGCGGTGAGGCCGAACTGCGCGCTTCGTTCCCGGCCCCATAAGCGGATTGCGGCGACGAATACAGCGATCGCGATCATCACCCCGAGCGCCGAACAGATGAGTGCGGCTCGTACGTACGGCGGCTCGAACGAAAACGTGACGCGGGATCGGCCCGCCGGCATTGCAACGCTTTGAAAGATTTCGCCGCACGTCGTAAGAGCTGCCTCACGGCCATTGACTTTCGCCGTCCAGCCCGAAAGGTTGAGTTCTAGACGGCAAAGACTTGACGTGCCTCGGCAGTCGGCGAGCACGTCCGTTCGCGAAGATGCCGTCACCGTACACCCGTCGGCCGCGACATATGGCTCGGCAGCGCGCAGTTCGTCGATCTGTGCGATCGCGTCTCGGTACACGGGCTTCGTCTCGCGCATCGGTGCGAGCGTTCCGGGCGTGCTCAACACGTACTTGACGCCTGCGCGTTCATAAAACGCGACGCGCGCGCGGAATTCGGCAATCGACGAGGTTCCCGATCGCGGAAACGAGCCGTTGAAGATGTAGGTGTCGGCTTCGGGATCGAGGTGCTCGTGAACGTAGCGCGGCGTGAGTGCGGGTACGGGATCGTCGTTATAATTGATTAATGCAATTCCGTAGTAGGAGCCGTAGTTTGCGGCGAGCGGGCCGAGCGTGAAAACTCGAGAGAATCCAGCATTGTGCTGCAGATAGTCGATGCTTCCGCGCGAGAACGTGGCGGCCGGCGGGTAAGCGAGCGACGGTATCGTGAAGAAGATCGCGAGTTCGGCGATTACGGTCACGCCGGCGACCGCCGCCCTCGCGGCGGGACGTACGAACGCGGCGGCGCCGAGCCCGATGACGACTGCGCCAAAGACCGCGATTGAGAAGAAGTGCCAGCCGGCGCCGACGCGATCGCCGTCGGATGCCGGGCCGACGAGATAACTCCAAGCCGTTACCAACCCGATCGTGACGAGCAGCGCCGGGGCGAGCAGTGCTGCGAACATTTTGGCCGCGAGCACGTCTCTTGAATCGATCATGTCGTCGATCGCCGTTGCAGCGAGGTACGACGTCGT
>CAZZUZ010000114.1:0-7912 GCA_964657315.1 Vulcanimicrobiota bacterium | reverse complement strand
GTGTCGGTTGCAGTCCAGTTGCGGTCGTCGAGAAACGCGCAGCCGTCGACGACCGCCGCTTTGAGATGCTGCGAGAAAGCGCCTTCGTCGCGCAGAACGACATCGACGCCGTGTTTGCGTAACTCGGTAGCCGTCCAGGCGTTCGCCCGCGCGATGCCGTCGGCGGCGGCTCGGGGAACGCCGACCGGCTTGCCTTCGAGGACGACGCGCACGCCCGCCCCGCGATCGCCGGCGGCTTCCAGCGCGCCGACCAGCGGCCCCCGGGCGTCGAGGAGATAAGCGGAGAGCGCGATCGACTTCGCGCCACCGATCGCCCCTTCGAGCCCGGCGATCCCGGCCGGGAAAAAGCTCACGCGAGAATGCCCGCGATGCTCCCGGCGAGGCCCAGCAGGCTTTCGAGACCGTTGCTCGAGCCGGACGCCCCGCCGAGCAGCCCGCCGACAATGCCCGCGAGCGGATCCTGGCTCACGTTCGTTCCGCCGAGCAGCGAAGAGGCGAGCGAGCTCACCGCGCCCGCGGGCCGGCACGGCTGCGACGAGCCGAGAAACAGGTTCAGTGCCGTAGCGGCGATGTTCATGGATATCTCCTCACGAGCGAAGTGCGACATCCGTCCGTCACGACGAGAGAATCCGCCGACAAGGGGACCCAGGCGTTCCGCCCGGAAGTCAAACAGGCTGCTCCTATGGAAAAATCCGTCTACGTGCGCGAGATGTTCGCGTCCATCGCCCCGCGCTACGACGTGACCAACCGTCTCCTGACGGCCGGCGTCGATGAAATGTGGCGCCGCCGCGCGATCGCCGAACTCGCCGCTCCAAAGGGCGGACGCGTGCTCGACATCGCGTGCGGCACGGGCGATCTTTCGTTCGGGCTCGCCCGTAGCGACGACACGCTCACGGTCGTCGGCGCCGATTTCTGCGAGCCGATGCTCGACGGTGCGCGCAAGCGCGCGCCGCACGACGCGCCCAGCGGCCGCGTCACCTTCGCCACGGCGGACGCGATGGCGCTTCCGTACGAGACGGCGTCGTTCGACGGCGCCATCATGGGCTTCGCCATGCGCAACGTCTCGGATATTCCGGGAGCCTTGCGCGAAGCGCGCCGCATCCTCAAGCCCGGCGCACGGTTCGTAAACCTCGACATGTCCAAGGCGCCCAATCCGCTGTTCAAAAAAGCGTTCGACTTTTATTTCTATCGCATCGTCCCGATCGTGGGCGGTCTCGTCGGCGGATCGAAGAGCGCGTACACCTATCTTCCGAATTCGCTGACGAACCACCCCGACGCCGACGCGCTCGCGCAGCTCTATCGCGAAGCCGGCTTCCGCGACGTCCGCTACGTCCGCCTCGGCGGCGGTGCGATCGCCGTCCACGTGGGCACCTGCGCCGGCGAAGCCGGCAAATCATGATCGACCGCTCCAAGGCGGTCGCCGCGGCGACCGACCACGACCTGTACGCGCTGGTCGAAGACTTCTTCAGCACGTCGTTTTCGACCGACAACGCGATCATCACCGAGGCCGTGCGCCGCATGCTCGCCGCCGGCGGCAAGCGCCTGCGGCCGCGTATCGCGCTGCTCGCCGCGTCGTCGAGCGGCGACGATCCGCGCGCGCACCTGGCGCTCGCCGCTTACATGGAACTCATCCACGTCGGCACGCTCATCCACGACGACGTCGTCGACCGCGCGGACATGCGACGCGGGGTCAATGCCACCGCCGTCGACTTCGGCAATCGCGTCAGCGTGCTCGCGGGCGACTACCTCTTCGCGTGGATCTTCAAGAACGTTACCGCGAACTATCCGCATCCGGTGCCGCACGTGCTGGCCTCGACGCTCGCGGACATTACGGACGGCGAAGTGCTCCAGCACCGCGCCGTACGCAATCTGAATCTGACGGTCGCCGAATACACCGAGATCGCGATCAAGAAGTCGGCGACGCTCTTCGCGGCCTCCGCCGAATGCGGTGCGATCATGGCGGGCGCTACGCCGATCCGGGTCAAGGCGCTGCGCGATTTCGGTCTCTACTACGGCATCGCGTTTCAGATGCTCGACGATCTGCTCGACTTCACGGCGAGCGAGGCCGAACTCGGCAAGCCGGTCGGCAACGATCTGGCCGAACGGAAGATGACCGTGCCGCTCATCCTCGCACTCGAGACGAGTGCGCCCGGCTTGCGCGAAGCGGTCGCCGCGTATTACGACCGTCAAGACGACGATCGGACCGCGGTTGCCGGGCTCGTCGAGCGCATCGTGGCGTCGGGAGGAATCGAACGTACGCGCGAAGCCATTGCGGGCTACGTGGAGCGCGCGAAAATGTCGCTCGCCCCGCTCGGAGGCGCACCGGCGCGTGCAGAACTCGGTGCGATAGCGGACACGCTGGCCCATGCGGGCGAGCGGAAAGGACCCTAGACATGTTCGGTAATCCCATGGAAATCGCGCTGATCGCAGGCGCGGCCATCATCCTCTTCGGCGGCAACAAGATTCGCGACGTAGCACGTGGGCTCGGTGCGGCCAAGCGCGAGTTCGCGGTCGGGCAAGCCGAGGCGGACGTCGCCGCGGAACGCGCGCGCGCCGAAGCGCGTGCCATCGCCGAGGGCAACGCTCGCCCGAGCGGCGAGCCCCCGCCGCCGGCCGCGCCGCCGACCGGCCCGATCGCCCCGCAAACGTAACCAAGCACGTCTTTGCTCGCCGAACGACCGGAGCTCGAACACAAAGAGCCCGGCTGGGATCAAAAAGAGATGCCGTTTACGGAGCACCTTCGGGAACTCCGCACGCGTCTCTTGATCTCGCTCGTCACGGTCGGCGCGCTCGCGCTCTTGCTCTTCTGGCCGTCGCAGTTCGCGATTTTATGGCTCACACACGAGTATCTGCCGGGCATCAAGCTGCACGCGTTCTCGCCGACCGACGTGATCGGCACGGAGTTCAAGTTTTCGCTCTACGGCGCCGTCGTACTCGGCCTGCCGGTGATCGTCTATCAGATCTGGATGTTCATCGTTCCGGCCTTCAATCCGAAGACGCGTAAGATCGTCTACCTCTATACCTTTCCGTCGCTCATCCTCGCGGCGATGGGGATCGCGTTTTGCCACTTTTTCATCATCACGCGCGTGCTCACGGCACTCAACGGCATTACGGCGGAAATCGCCGACGCGACCTACGGCGTCGAATCGACGCTCAACATCATCTTACTGACGTTCCTCGCGTTCGCGCTCGTGTTCCAGACGCCGATGATCATGGTCGCGCTCGCGCGCATCGGCATCGTCAACGTCGCGATGCTGCGTAAATACCGGCGCTATGCGATCATGGGCATACTGCTTTTCGGTGGGATCGCGGCGCCCGACGCGTCGCCCGTGACGATGATGCTCATCGCGGGTCCGATGTACGGCCTCTACGAGCTGAGCATCTGGGTCATCGTCGTTTTGGAAAAATCGTGGCGGCGAACGCAGAACGCTTAGACCGAAGCGGGCTCGCGGCCCGCGCGTATGCGGCATTCGACGAACTGCTCTCCCAGCTCTCGAACTTCTGGTTCGGCATGTCGCTGCTCGCACTGTGGGGCGGCCTCACGCTCATCGGCGTCGTCGTCGACCAGGGCAAAGATGCGTCATTCTACGAGCAGAATTACGCGCCCGCGCTCGCGCGGCTCGTGCTGCGGCTGCATCTCGACAACATCTATCATTCGATCGGCTACCTTACGGTCGTCGGATTCATCCTCGCGTGCATGACGCTCGCGACGTTCCGCCGCGTGATTCCCAACCGTCTGCCGGCGCTGCGGCCCGTGAAGATTCCGATGATTCCGCTCAATGCGAGCGTGACGCTCGAAGGCGACGAAGGCACCGTGGTCTCGCGCGTCGACCGCTATTTCGAAACGCGCGGCTGGCTCGTACGCAAGCGCGAATTCGGCGGGACCGAATGGACGTTCGCCGACAAGTTCGACTGGGCGCGCAAGGGCGTGCTCATCGCACACGTCGGGTTCGTGATCATCGCGTTCGGCACGACGCTCTATTGGGCGTTCGGTTACAGCGGAATCACGACCGTCGTTTCGGGCGACACCGTGACCATTCCGGAGAACGGCACCACCTTCAAACTCGATCGTTTCCGATACCGCATCGATCCGATCAAGACGCGCAGCGGCGTCGTGTACCAGCCGATCGATTACGTCTCCGACGTCACCGTCGCGAGTAAGGACGGGAAACCGCACGTGGAGACCGTGCGCGTGAACCATCCGCTCGACGTCGCGGGCACGTCGTACTATCAGGCCTCCTACGGTTTCGCGATTCCGTTCGTGATAACCAAAGATGGTCATCCGGTCGCGAACGCACCGGTCGGCCCGCTCAAGGAAGGCGAAGGATTTGCGCTCGGCGATTCGCAGCGCGGCGTGCAATACGCGAAATTCGTCGGTACGATCGGCCCGGGCAACACGATCGGCGCGGATCCGCGCCCGAACGATCCGGGCGTCCTGCTCAACGTCTTCGACGGCAATCAGAGCATCGGCAGCGTGCTCGTGCCGCTCGAACGCGGCATCGATCTCGGCAGCGGTTATCACGTCGCCGTCGGCCGCTACGTGCTCTACAGCGGCATCCAATACCGTCACGACCCCGGCATCCCGTTCGTGGGGCTCGGTGCGTTCGTGCTGCTCACGGGACTGTGCATGTCGTTCTATTTCTTACCGGCGCGGCTGTACGTGCAGGTGACGCAGGCGGCGGCCGGAGCGTGGAACGTGGGATTGGCCGCGACGACCGTCAAGGGCTACGAAATCTACGAGGAACAGTTCGCGGCACTCGTCCGCGATTTCGCCCGGGCTTAAGCGCTCGCGGGCGCCGTCTCGGGCGCTCGCGCCGGTAGCCGCCGGAAGGTGAGCGCCGCTTCGAGCCGCTTCCGTACGGGAGCCGCCGAGAGCGTCCGCTCGACGCCGTACCAAAAGCCGAAGCCCGCCGCGACCGACACTACCGCGGCGAGCCAAATCGGCACGCCGCGAAGCACGAGTTCGGCGAGGATCGGGTGATGGACGAGGTAGATGCTATAGGACGCGACGCCGGTCGCGACGAGAGCCGGATGTGAAAAGCACCGGCGCAAGCGGTCGTTGCCCGTCACCGCGATCACCGTGAGGAACGCTGCCACGTGCCAGAGTGCGTTGCCGTGATCGAGCACGGGAGTCTGCGATTGCATCCAGAGCGCGGCGAGCGTCGCGACTGCCGCGGCCGGTGCGACGTATGCGAGCCAGCGATAGCCGCGCAGCACGAGATCCGCAGCGACGATGCCGAACATGAAGCACGGATACATGCCGAGATCCGGTATGCCGTACGGGGAAGCGTAGGCAGCGTAAAAGGCGAGCATGAGCGCCGCAAATCCGATGCGCGTGCGCACGTAGAGCGCGAGCACGAGCGGAAAGATGACGTACCAGCGCATCTCGACGCCGAGCGTCCAGAAATCGCAGTTGTGGATCGGCTTTTCGTTGGTCAAAAAAAGCAGATCTCGACCGATCGCTTGGAGTTGTTCGGCGACCGGCGGAACGGCCCCGGGCCACGTTGGGAGTCCGACTTTCGTAAATGCGAACGCTCCGAAGGCGAGAAGCGCGACGTAATAGGAGGGCGCGACCCGCGCGAAGCGCCGGCGCACGAAGGGGACCACTTGGACGAGCGGAGTGCCGTCTTCTCGAAGAGCGCGCAGGAGCGGAAATGCCAGACAGAAGCCCGAGATGACGAAGAAAAGATCGACGCCGCGCGCGCCGGATTGGCCGATCGCGATTTGCAGCGCGAGTGGCCCGAAACCGATGCAGTGGCAGACGACGACGGCGAGGACGGCGACTGCGCGCAAGCCGTCGATTTCGGAAAACCGCCGTTTTCCGGTGGAGGGCCGACCTGCGCGATCGTAGCGCACGCCGGGGATGCGGTCGGCAGGCCCACGCAAGCGTTCGATCTCGGGCGAGCCCGCCCGCGTTGCGACCGCAATGGCGTCCTTACAGCCCATCCCATGAGTATCGTTCCGCGAGCTGGCCTTTGTTAGAGGACGCGTCTCACCGCTCAGATATACTTACATTCGAGCCATTTCACGGAGTACGAGAAACCATGTCCACCGACCAAATCCTGATCGTCATCGCGATCTCCGCATACATCACGGGGGCTCTGGCACTTCTCTCGTATTTCCTGGCCCGCGAACGCATCGCCATGCTCATCGGCATCCCGTTCGCCGTGCTCGGGTGCGCGGTGCAGTTCTTCGAACTGGCCTACCGCTTCGTCACGAGCCACATTTGGCCGCTGACGAACCTCTACGGTTCGCTCTCGCTCTTCGCGGCGATGAGCGTCCTGATTTTCCTCGTCTTCGCGTTTCGTTACGGCGTCTGGTTCATCGGCGGTTTCGTACAGATTCTCGCGGCGGGATTTCTCGCGTATGCGCTGACCTGGAACGAGGGCTATCTGCCGGCCGTACCGGCGCTGCAGTCGTATTGGATCAAGATCCACGTGCCGCTGGTCGTTTCGTCGTATGCCGCATTCATGGTCGCGATGGTGATGTCGGTGCTCTATCTCATCAAATATTACGGCGGCAGTTCGCTCGGCGGCGGTCGAGTCGTTGCCTCGGCGGGTTCGGCCACGCTGGCCGGCTCCGGCGCGCTGGCCGGCGGCCTTGCGATGACGGGCTACGAGCCGCGCAAGCCGGTTGCCGGCACGCCCGAGGCCAACATCGCGACGGCCGCCGCGAGCGGCGATCGCGTCGCCCTCTGGCTCACCACGCTGCCGTCGCTTGCGAAGCTCGACATCCTGACCTATCGCATCGTCTCGGTCGGCTTGCCGTTGCTCACCGTCGGTATCATCACAGGCGCCTGGTGGGCCAAAGAAGCGTGGGGCGCCTATTGGCAGTGGGATCCCAAAGAAACCGCGGCGCTCTTCTCGTGGACGATCTACGCGCTCTACATGCACCTCCATACGCGCAACACGTGGCGCGGGCTGCGTTCCGCGTGGATGTCGGTCCTCGGCTTCATCTCGATCCTGTTTTGCTACCTCGGCGTGAATATTTGGATTTCGGGGCTGCACAGCTACAAGATGTGACCGATACCTAACCCGTGCGACGTCTTCAGCTGCGCGAGCACCTCTGGATCGCCGCAATCGTCGTCATCGCCGCCGGCATCGCGTCGTGGTGGGCGATACGGGTTCCGTTCTTCCAGGAGCCCGACGAAGTAGCGCACGCGGATTACGTCTTTAGCCTCTACGACGCGGGCCGTCCGTTCGTCGTAACGGACGGAAGACCGGCGAGCGAAGTCGCCCCGCAAACGCGCTACCTCATGGCGGCGGCGGACTACCGGCGGATGCGCTACAGCGTCGTAGCGCGGGCGCCGGCGGGGTACGATACGCCCGCATTTTTCTCGAACGTCGATCGCGGCGCGCCGGCCCCGAGCGGTCGCGTCCCGCAGCCGGGCGCTCCCGTGCCGTACGTCATGTTCGGCTATCCGTACACCTACTATGCGATCGCACTCGCGGCGCTGACGTGGTCGGAACGGATGCTACACTCGCTCACCGCAGGGTTCTTCGCCATGCGCGGGCTCGGCGTTCTCTGCCTCGCGGCGACGCTCGTGCTCGCCTATCGTACGATGCGCAACGCCGGACTCGCCCCCGCGACTTCCGCAGGCGCGACGCTCGCGATCGGCATCTTTCCGCTCGCGAGTGCCGTGATGAGCGCCGTTCAGCCCGACGTCCTGGTCGTCGCGTTCTCAAGCTTGGCAATTCTTTGCTGTTCGGCGACGTCGCGGCGTAACGGAACGGTCGTGACGGCGGCTCAGACGATCGCGCTCTGCGGCCTAGCCGCGACCAAGCAACATTATGCTATCGCGGTGTACGCGGTGGTCCTCGCGCACGCGGCCGCGACGTCGCCGGCGCGAGTGGACGGACGTGCGATCGCGCGATTCGCGGCCCTGGCGCTGCTGCCGATCGCGACGAGCGCG
>CAZZUZ010000113.1:0-7974 GCA_964657315.1 Vulcanimicrobiota bacterium | reverse complement strand
CTCCTCGTCTCGGGCGCGAGAGGCTAGAGGTTGAACGTGGTCAGCGGGAGGCCCGGGTTGATCACGTAGTCGGAGAAGTCCGCGTGCAGCGTGACTTTGTCGCCGGTGTAGCCTTCGTTGATGAGCGGCAGATGGGTGACGCTCGAGAGGGTCATGACGTTCTTCGTGAAGCCGTACTGCTTCTTCGGGTCGCCGCCGGTGATGGTGATGACGTCGGTCGCGACGCCGCCGATGGTCGGGCCCGGAGCCGCCGTGATCGTTCCCGCTTCGTTGAAACGGTCGATGATCCACGGAAAGTAACCAGCGTACATGGGAAGGCCGCGGATGTCGGTCGCGCGCTCGTCGGTGTCGGGAAGAATCGCCTTGAGGTGGCTGACTTCGCCGCCGAGGTGGCCGCGCAGCTTGTGGCCGCCGTGCCAGACGGCTTCGGATCCGGCGAGACGGCCGGAGATGACCGAAACGCGGCCGTAGCACGGCTTCGCGTAGCTCAGGTGAAGGACGCGATCTTCGCTGACGACCTTCGGCGGGTCGGTTTGATCGGTTTCGTGGATCGAGACCGTGTAGTCTTTGATCGCGGCCGCAGCGTTGATGAACGCCGTATACGCAGCCGGTACGTTCGCGGGCGTCGCAACCGGAGTTTCGAAGCAGTTTGCGGCCGCCGCATCGACGGCGGATCCGGCTGCGGGTGTTTGCGCGCCGGCGACGTTAGCCGATCCGGCGAGGAGCGCGAGCGCTCCGATGAGCGAATAGAGCGGTCTTTTCATATATCTCCTGGTGATGGTTGAAGGGCAGGGTGCTAGGAGCTGAATCGTTTTTTCGGGTCGAGAACCGGGCCTAGCACCTGCATGTAGCGCGCCGGGAAAAACCGTCGCACGATGTCGATGACGAAGGCATCCGTGCCGATGAGCAATCGTGGTTTGTCGCTCAGGATCGCCGAGACGATCTTCGCGGCAGCCACTTCGGGTGGCGTTTTGAGGGAACGTTCGAAGTTCTTCACATCCTGCGCCTGACGCGAGAGGTCCGCAAATTCGCTCGAGCGCGAACGTGCGGCGATGGAAGTCTTGATTCCGCCGGGATGCACGACGGTCAGCCGCACGTTCGTGCGGCCGAGTTCGTGCCGGAGCGATTCCGAGTATCCCCGGATCGCGAATTTGCTCGCACAGTATCCCATCTGCGCCGGCGGCGCGATGAGGCCGAAGACGCTCGAGATATTGACGAGATTGGCTTGCGGCTCGGCCTTGAGCATCGGTAAGAATGCCATCGAGCCGTAGACCGGGCCCCAGAAATTGACGCCCATGATCCATTCGAGATCGCGGACCGACGTCGTGTCGTGCGTACCGTAGAGCGCTACGCCCGCATTGTTGACGACGATCGAGACGCGCCCGAAATCCGACGCAACGGCGTCCCGCCATTGATCGACGGCGAGCTTGTCCGATACGTCGACGCGGCGCAGCGTCACTTTACCGCCCGCCGGCAGCAATGCCCGCGTGCCTTCGAGACCGGCCTCGTCGACATCGGCGAGAGCGAGGCCCGCACCCCCACGTGCGATGGCGATGGCGAGTGCCCGGCCGATACCGGAACCGGCGCCCGTAATTGCAGCGACGGCCCCTGTGAGACTTCTCATCGACTAAACCCGATATGGCCGACGCATGAAGGTTTCCTGCGTTTGCCGTTCCGCATCCCGGAGAAGAGGTGTCCCGATTGCACGAACACTCTAACGCAGCCCGGCGGGCAAATGTCTCGCGCGTCGAACGCGTTTTCGGCCGGACTCGCCGTGACGGCGAGGGAGCGCGCGAAAGGCGTCGCGTTTTGCGGTCAGAAGCGCGCGGTATGAATGACGTGGAAGAATTGTTGCGGCTTCCCTCGCCCGCACCCAAGCCGCAGTCGCTCGCTTTCGACGGCGATACCCTTTGGATGGGTTCGCGCGCGACCAGCCGCATCTACGCGCTCGATGCGGCCGATTGGACCGTACGGGAAGAAGCCACCGCTCCGGGTGTGCCCTGGGGCATGACCGTCGTCGGCGACGAGCTACGCGTCCTGTGCGGCGAAACGGCCGACGATAATCGGATCATTCGCCGCTTCGTTCCGGGCCACGGCTTCAAGACGTCCGACGCGTTGCCGTGTCCCGAAGATACGGGCTCGCAGCTTTCGTACGATGGCGATCGGCTCTACGTGAGCCAGTGGTACAAGCAGCGTATCGTTTCGCTCGACGAGACGGGCAAGGTCGGCAGCATCGTCGATCTGCCGCACGGCATCTGCGGCCAGGTCGTCGTGGGCGGATGCTTTTACGCCGTGACGACCGACGAAGAAGAAAACGGCGATTATTGGCTAACCCGCGTCGACGCGCGCGGCGAGCGGCCCGTGTGCGAAGACGTCGCGCGTATCGGCTTTCCGGCGCGCGCGCTCGCGTTCGACGGCGAGCGCTTCTGGACCAACCACCGCGAGGCCGATCAAATCGTAGCGTTCAAGGCGCCGGCTCGGCTAAACGAGCACGCGTAAGAGAAAGGCGAAGCGATTCGCGGATTCGTCGAGCGCTTTCGCGAGCGGCTTCCCGGCGCCGTGTCCCGCATCTGATTCGATGAAGAGTAAGATCGGCGCCGGACCGCCTTGCGCGGCTTGGAGCGCCGCCGCGAACTTGAAGCTGTGCGCCGGAAAGACGCGATCGTCGTGATCGCCGGTCGAAATGAGCGTTGCGGGATACGCGACGCCCGTCTTCACGTTCGCGAGCGGCGAATAGTCTAGAAGCGTACGAAATTCCGCTTCGCTAGTCTCGGCGCAGCCGTATTCGGGGATCCAGCCGGCGCCGACCGTGAAGGTATGGAAGCGCAGCATGTCCATCACGCCGACGTCGCACAGGACGGCGCTCGCGAGGTCAGGACGTTGCGTCATCGTCGCGGCGACGAGCAGGCCACCGTTCGAACCGCCGGAGATCGCCAGGCGTTCGCGCGAGGTATAGCCCTGCGCGATCAACATCTCGGCAACGGCCGCGAAATCGTCGAAGACGTTTTGCTTGTGTTCCCGCATGCCGGCCTCGTGCCAGGCCTGGCCGTATTCGCCGCCGCCGCGCAGGTTCGCGACGGCATACGTGCCGCCAAGTGCGAGCCATGCCGCAACGCTCACCGAAAAGCTCGGGGTGAGGCTGATGTCGAAGCCGCCGTAGCCGTAGAGGATCGTCCGGCCGCTGCCGTCCTGCGGCGCATCTTTCGCGCGCGTGACGAAAACGGGGACCTTCGTGCCGTCGCGACTGACGGCGAAGCGCTGCTCCGTCGCGTACCGGTCGGATGCGAACGCGCAGTGCGGCGACGCGTAGACGCTCGACGCGCCGGTCGCGATGTCGTAGCGGTAGATCGTGGTCGGCGCCACGTACGTCGAAAATGCATAATAGGTAAACGAATCCGTCCGGTGTCCCGAAAACCCGCCCGCCGATCCGATTCCCGGAAGGTCGACCGCGCCGAGCGGGCGGCCGTCGTATGCGAACGTCTCGATGACCGAACGCGCGTCGCGCAGATAGCTCGCGAAGAAGCGGCCACCGCACGCGCTCACGCTCTCGAGTGCGTGCGAGCGTTCCGGGACGATTTCGTGCAGCGTCTGCGGCTCGCTCAAATCGACGGCGACGATCCGGCCCTTGGGCGCTCCGTAGCTCGTGGCGAGATAGAAGCGCGATCCGTCGTTGTCGATGACCTCGTAGTGCGCGACGTCGGGCGCCGCGATGCGGACGTCGGCCCGGTGCGGCGCGTGCAGGTCGCGCACGAGCAGTCCGTTCTTAACGTCGCCGCGCGACTCGACGAGCACGAGATAGCGGCCGTCTTCGGTGCAGCCGCCGGCGAGATACATCTTCGGCTCGTCGGGACGTTCGTAGACCAGCACGTCGCGAGTCTGCGCGGTGCCGATCCGATGGAAGTAGACCTTCTGATAGTCGCCGACGATGTCGAGTTTCGCTGCGTCCGCGGGCTCGTCGTAGCGCGAATAGTAAAAGCCGGAACTATCGGCGTTCCAGGCCGCACCCGAGAATTTCGCCCATTCGATGCGGTCGTCGAGGTCATCGCCGCTCTCGACGTCGCGGACGTACCACGTCTGCCAATCCGAGCCCGCGGTCTGCAGCGCGTACGCGTAGCGCGCGCCGTCGAGCGAGAGCGAGCCGCCGCCGACCGCGACGGTGCCGTTCTCCGAGAGGGCGTTTGGATCCAGGAGAACGCGCGCCGCGCCGTCGGCGCCGCGCATCACGTACGTTACTGCCTGATTCTGCAATCCCGAATTGCGATCGACGACGAACGTGCCGTTCTCGTGCGCGGGAATGCCCGAGCGCTCAAAATTAGCTAGTGCGTCGAGCCTTTTGCGAATCTCCTCCCGTCGAGGCAGCGCGTCGAAATAGGCTTCGGTGAGCGCGCGTTCGCTCGCGATCCACTCGCGCGTTTGCGGAGCGTCGAGGTCTTCGAGCGGCCGGTACGGATCCGCGACAACGGTTCCGAAGTACGTTTCTTTGACGTCGGCGGTCGGCGCCGGCGGATACGCGAGCATCGTTTTGCGATTTGCGGGCGCGGGCCGCGCGGCCTCTACGCCGGCGGTGACGCGGCGCTCAGCCGCGCAGCATCGCGCGACGCCGTTCGAAAGCGCGGTCGAGATCGTCGAGTTCGCGTTCGATCGGAGCGAGTGAGGTATCGTCGAACGTTTCCAGCGGCAGCGCGTCCGCCGCGGCACGCGCGCGATCGGCCCGTGCGGTGAGATCGACGTCGAAGGCGACCAGCGCGCTCAGCGTCGCGCGTTCGCTGCGAATGCGCGCCCAGATCAGATCGGTCGCGGGAGTTTCCGCGCTCGTGACCGTGGAGATCAGGGCTTCACAGTGTTTGCGCGCGGCGTCGATCGCGCGCAAACGCCGCATCGCCTCGGCCGGCGGATACGGATGCTCGCGCGAGGCCGGGGGGGCGAAGCGATCGCGAAATTTCCGTTCGAAGTTTCCGAGCGCCCGCGCCGTTTCGCCCAGCACCGCTCCCGTGCGTTCGCGCACGATCTGATCGTTGGAACGCGCGACGTTGCGCGCGTCGTAGAAGTTGTAGCCGAAACCGCTCATCGCGACTTGCAGCAGCTGCACGACGGGATCGTGCGACGCCGTGTCGGGATCGAGGAGCGCGCGGACGACGTCCTCGGAAACGGGCTGTGCCGGCCACTGCTGCACGTTTAGCTCGCGACGCCCTTGGCGACGCCGTCGACCGGAATCGTCGGAACCGTGCCAGCGATGTTGAAGGGCTGACCGATCGCCATGTTCGGCGCGCTGATCACGCCGCGTTCCGCCATGAGGATCGCCGTGTAGTAACGCACCGCGTCGAGTTCGGAGAGGCCGAACGCTTTGAGTGCGATGAGCGCGCGCATCCGTTCGTCGCGCGGACGTACGAGCACCTTGACCGTGTCGAGCGTGATGCCGTAGCCGATGAGGAACTCGCTCAGATGCGTGCGGACGAGTTCGGTGAGGTCGTGAATCTTTTCGTTGACCTCTTCGAGCGGCGTGACTTGAATGAGCTGATTGATCGCCTGTTCGACGACGGGTCCGGCGTATTGATTGATCGCTTCCGTCGTGAGCACGTGGCCCGCATACGGCATGTGCTGCACGAGGGTAAGCGCGCCGTCTTTGGTCGGCACGTGAATGTAGTAGTCGACGTCGTAGGTCATCTCGGCCATCTCTTCGGAGAGCGCCATGCCCGAAGTGCGCACCACGAGTTTCGCGCGATTGATATACAGCGCTTCGTACTGCCACGGGCTCTGGCCGCCGAAGAACCCCTGTACGAACGATCCAACGAGCGGCTTGTCGCCGGTTGTGATCGGATACTGGCCGGTCTCGTAGACGTTGAGAATGGCGCCTCGCGATTTGAGCACGCAGAAATGATTGGATTCGACCGTGAGCAACGAACCGCTCACGATGTTCGCCGACGGGTAGTGATAGATCAGGATGTCGGGACCCATCACCTCGAGACCGTTTGCGTCGAGGGTGGAAATGACGGACATGATGGCCATTGGCGTTCTCCTAGTGGCGTGCGTGCGCGAGCGGCGCGAGCGGCGCTCGTGCGGCGAGGGGGGAAAGCGGCGAAACGGACGGCAGCGGCGCACGCTTTTTGAGCGGCGACAGGACCGCGACGAGGCCGCCGTGGTGAGGTTGCGCGGCGCGGTTTGCGGCGGCTTTATGGTGCTGCTTCTGAGGTTTGGCCGCGGAATTTTCGGCCGCGGGACGCGACACGGCGGCTGCGGCCGTACCCGCCTTGACGGCGCCGATGATCGCTTCGAGCGCCGCGAGTCCGTCTTCACCGCCGCGAGGAAACGCGGACGGTTGCGGGGCAGCTTGCGCCGCCTGCGCGGCGGCCTGCCGGCGCGCCATCGCTTCGATCGCCATCCGCACGGCGGCGGTGTTGGAATCTTCGACCGCGTCGTTCGTGCGAAGGACGGCCGCATCGATCTGCTGCGAGATCGCGGCGCTCGCTGCGCCGGCCACGCTCCCGAAGAGAGCTTTGAAGACCGATCGCACGACGCTTCCGCCGAACACGAGGACGAGGATGAGAAAAAATGGCCAGGCGTGTGAGAGCATCGGCGTTTCCCGGTTCGGCACGAAGGGGCGGTCGGCGAGGCGTGTTACGGGCCGTGGCCCGCGTTTCCTCGCCGCCGCCGATCACGTTATCACACGCGGCTTACGATGACGTCTCGCGCCGGTTGGGATTGGGCGGGACTTTTTTGCCCTCGGCCCGCGCTTCCGAAAGTCCGATCGCGATCGCTTGTTTACGATCGGTGACTTTCTCGTTCGATCGGCCGGAACGCAGCTTGCCGGATTTCATCTCGTCGATCACGTCGCCGACCTTTGCACTCGCGGCGGGCGAATACTTTCGCTTCTTCGCCGATTTTTTCGCCGGCGACTTTTTCGCGGACGATTTCTTCGCAGTGGATTTCTTGGCCGCCGTATTTTTTACGGTCGTTTTACGTGCTGCCATCGAACGTTGCCTCCGCATGAGTGATTCGCTCTCGACGTTATACCCATGCGGAAGAGCGGCAGAGACCAGCCCGTATATTGGTACAGGTCGAAAACGTCGAGTCGAAATTGGGCTGCAGCGTCGAGAGCACGGAGGATCGCTTGCACCGTCGCGCCCACTTTCGCGTCGTTTCGAGCGAGAGCGCGTCTTGCCTGACGGTGTCGAGATACGTCGCATCGACGGGGTCGAGTGCGAGAGCGTTTCCGATCGCGGTGAGGTCCGCGCTTCCGGACTCGCTGACGATGACGTCGGTCGCATCCCGGTTCGGACAAGTATCGAGGTTCGAAACTCGCGAGCGTGAGCGTTGCGAGGATGGTTAAGAATCATTACGACGCCCTCAGCCGTCCCAGCCGGCGTCGCGCGCTTTGGCGATCATCTCGCGCATCCGCGGGTGATCGCCTTTGATCGTCTTTTCCCACTCTTCGAAGCGCGGAACCCGTTCGCCGACGCGGAAGACGAAGTAGTATGCCGACAGATCGCCGAGAAATGCGAAGCGCGCCTTGAGATCGGCCGCGAGGGCCTCGTAGGTCTCGAACGAGCGGAGATACGCGCGCATACTTCCGTGCTCGCTCTCGAGGGCCAGCATCGTCCGCGCGTTTTCGATCGTGCCCACGATCTTTTTCCGCGTGCGCACGATCGCGCCGTCGCTCATCAACCGTTCGATATCGCCCTCTCCGAACGCCGCAACGATGCGCGCGTCGAAGCCTTCGAAGAGCCGCAGATAGTCGTCCCATTTCGACGCGATGAGTTTCCAGGAGAGCCCGGCTTGAAAGATCGCCTGCGACATGACCGCGAGATACTCCGAAAGCGCGCGCGGCTCGAGGCGATCGGGTACGGCGTTCACGGAGCCGACAGTTCCCGGACGCGGCTCTCGAGTTCCTCGAGAAAACCGCCGGCCGCCCGCGTCGCGAAGAGCGGCTCGCCCAAACGCAGCGTGACCGCGAAGCGGCCGTTTGCGCGCGCGCGA
>CAZZUZ010000112.1:0-7987 GCA_964657315.1 Vulcanimicrobiota bacterium | reverse complement strand
ATGCTCACGCTCGAAGCGAAGCGCATGGGCTATCGCGTCGTGACGCTCGAACCGCTGCCGAACTCGCCGTGCGGCCAAGTCGCAGACGAGCAGATCGTCGCGGCGTACGACGATCTGCGCGCGATCGGCGAACTCGGCGCGCGCAGCGACGTCGTCACGTACGAATTCGAAAACATCCCGCTCGAATCGGTGACCTCGCTCGAGGCGAGCCACCGCATCGTTCGCCCGTCGAGCGGCGTGCTGCAGACGACGCAGGACCGCATCCTCGAGAAGACGTTCGTGCAATCGTGCGGCATCCGCGTCGCGCCGTTCGCAGCCGTGAACGACGCCGGATCGCTCGACGAAGCGATCGCGACGCTCGGATTTCCGGCCGTCATCAAGACGGCGCGCGGCGGCTACGACGGCAAAGGCCAATGGGTCGTGCGCGATGCCGCGCAGGCGCTCGAAGCGCTCGGCGCGGCCAAAGATGCGCCGCTGATCTACGAGCAGTTCGTGCCGTTCGATTTGGAAGTTTCCGTGATTTGCGCGCGCGGCGTCGACGGCAAGATCGTGAGCTTTCCCGTGACGGAAAACCAGCACGATCACGGCGTGCTCGCGACGACGATCGTGCCCGCACGCGTATCCGAAGCGATCGCCGCGCGCGCGGAAGCCGACGCGACGCTCATCGGCGAGAAACTCGAGATCGTCGGCGCCTACTGCGTGGAGTTTTTCGTGCGCGGCGACGACGTCTACGTCAACGAGATCGCACCGCGCGTCCACAACAGCGGCCACTATTCGCTAGATGCGACCTCGATCTCGCAATACGAGGCGCACGTGCGCGCGATTTGCGGCCTACCGCTCGTCGAGCCCAAACTCTTCGAGCCCGCGGTCATGGTCAATCTGCTGGGCACGGGCACGGGCGACCGTCTCGCGGGCGTCGATTCGCTGCTCACCGATCCCGACCTCAAGCTGCACGTCTACGGCAAGGCGCACGCGGCCTTACGCCGCAAGATGGCGCATTTTACCGTGCTCGCACCGACCGTCGACGAAGCGCTCGCGAAAGCGGACGCCGGCCGCAAGCTCCTGACCTGGACGTCCGCGATCTAGGGCGCTACTCGGCATGATCGCCTTTGGCGAATGCGGCCGAGGGCTTCGTGTCGCCGTCTTCGCCGGGCAAATGCATCGCTTCGACGAGGCCGCCCGCGATCGTATAGACGTGATGCACGGTGTCGTCCGCAAGAACGTCGCCGTCGAGGCTCTTGACGACTTGACGGACTCTGACGTCGTAGGTGCCCGCGCCGCGATCGACGATCTCGAGCGGATCGACGTACGGGTCGAACTCGCGCCACTGCCGGCTCCAGTACGCGCGGATCTCGTCCTTGCCGACGACTTTGCCGCCTTCGGACGCTTTGGGCCAGCTCACGTCTTCGGACATGTGGACGAGCGCGCCGTCCACGTCGCGCCGATTGAACGCCCCGTAAATGGTTTGAATCAACGTTTCGATGTCGTTCATGCGGCATAGACCCCATTTTTGACTACTGCGACCGGGTTGCGATACGGGCGAGCGTCGCTCTCGATGTCGTCCTCGAGCAACACGAGATCGGCGATCTCGCCCGGCGCGAGCGTGCCGCGCTCGACGTCGAGCAGCGCCGCGCCGGCGGCGGTCGCGGTGTAGAGCGCTTCGCGCGCGCTCATGCCGAGCATGCTCTGCATGAGTTCGAGTTCGTACGCGTAGGACTCGTGATAGTTAAACGGGGTGCCCGCATCCGAGCCGCCCGCGAACTTCACGCCCGCGGCGAGCGCGCGGCGCAGATTGGTCTCGGCGAATTCGGCGATCTCGTTCGCCTTGCGCAGCACGAAGTCGGGCATGCCCGCATCGGGGCCGCCGTCGATAATGCAGCGGATCGCGGCGAGCGTCGGTACGAGATACGTGCCGCGCCTCAGCATCGCATCGATGCCGCTCTCGTCGATGAGGTGGCCGTGTTCGATCGAATCGATGCCGGCGCGCGCCGCGTTCGCAATGCCCTCGGCGCCGATCGCGTGCGCCGCGCAGCGCAGGCCGTGCACGTGCGCTTCGTCGATGCCCGCGCGCAGTTCGTCTTCGTCGAGCTGCCGGATCCCGGGCACGGCGCCTTTGGTCAGCACGCCGCCCGTCGCGATGAACTTGATGCAATCCGCGCCGCTACGGCGCTGTTCGCGCACGGCCTTGCGCACGTCGAGTTCGCCGTCGGCTTCGCGGCCGATCCAGTGACCGTGACCGCCCGTCATGCAGATCGCTTTCGCGGCCGAGAGCACCGTCGGGCCGTCGACCGTGCCGGCGGCAATCGCGTCGCGGACGTCGATCGCGATGTTCTCCGTTCCGCCGAGGTCGCGCACGGTCGTGACCCCGGAAAGCAGCGTCTTGCGGGCGTTTGCGGCGGCGACGATCGTGCGCTGCACGGGCGTCGTGAGCACGAAGACGCTCATCGTCTGCGATTCGCCCGACATCTCGAGATGGACGTGCGCGTTGATGAGCCCCGGAACGACGCACGCCGCTTCGCGCACGGGCACGCCATGCGGCAAATCGAATTCCGGGCCGCCGATTGCAGAGATGCGATCGCCCTCGATGACGATCGTGCCGTTGACGATCGGTTCGCCGACGTTATCGTGCAGCGTGCCGAAGCGGACGGCGTGGGTGGTGCGAGCGCTCACAGCGGCAGATCTCCAAGATAGACGTCGGTGCGGAGCTTGAGGAGTACGGTGCCGTCCGCTTCGCAATACTTTGCGACGAGTGCGAGCGTTTCTGCGATGAAGGCTTCGAGTGCGGGCCCTGCGCGCGGCGCGAACGAGAGACTGCGCAGTCTTCCGATCGCGGATTGCGCGTCGAGCCGCAGCGCGTTGGCAAATTGTAGCCTTCGCCCGTTCTCGAAGCCGCAGCGCGAGAGCAAACCGCGGACGCCGCCGCTCGGCGTGTCGAAGCTCTCGATCATCTGCTGCTCGCCGTGCCGGCGGTCGACGGCCGCAAGCTCCGCCGAGAAGGCGTCGTTCGGATCGCGTTCGTTCCACACCGCGGCGAAGCGGCCGCCGGGCCGGAGGATGCGCTTGCATTCGGCGAGCGCCGATCCATCGCAAAACCAGTGGAAGGCTTGGAACGCCGTGACGAGATCGGCGCTGCGCGCTGCGAGTCCGGTCGCGTACGCGGTGCCCGCGCGGACGTCGAGGCCGGTTGCGAGTGCGGCCGCGCGCATGTCGTCGCTCGGCTCGATTCCGACGACGCTCGCGCCTGCGGCTGCGGCTGCGAAGAGGCGCGTGGCGATGCCCGTTCCCGCGCCGATGTCGACGACGTCCGCGGGCGACGGCAATCCGTCGAGAATCGCGGCGATCGCATCGGGCGGATACGACGGCCGGTAGCGTGCGTAAGCCTCGGCGACGCCGTCGAATCGACGGGCACTCGCCGGGATCGCGTTCATGCGCGTAGCGACTCTTGCGTCTTACGTCCGAGAACGGCGTCGATCACGTCGAAACAGCGATCGATATCCGCCGTCGTGTTGTAGTGCGCGAGGCTCAAGCGCACCGCACGCCCGTGCGTTTCGGGCGCGAGCGCTGCCATCAAGCGAGGTGCGTAGTAGTCGCCGACGCGCGCCTCGATGCTCGCGAGTTCGAAGCGCGTCGCGATCTCGTCGCTCGAGTGGCCCGCGATGTTGAATGCGAAGACGGGCAACCGCACCGCGTCGGTATTGCGGCCGTAGAGTTTGACATTCGCCGATCGTTCGGCGAAGCGGTCGAGCGCGTAGCGCGAGAGCATGAGTTCGTGTTCCGCGAACTTCGCGAGCGCTTCGCGCGGGCTCGGCGCGACGTCGCGCAGATAGGCGATCGTCCCGAGCCATCCCGCGAGCGCCTCGTAGCTCTGCGTGCCGCATTCGAGCGTCCAGTAGCGTGCGTCCTCGCCTGGCACGAACTCATCATCGGCCTTTACGTACCGCTCGAGCGCGCTCGAACTCGCGTACCAGAATGCGAAGTGTGGGGCGTACATCTTGTACGCGGAGAAAAAGGCGAAGTCGATCGCGGGATCGATCTCGAGCGGAAAATGCGGCAGCGCCTGCACGCCGTCGACGATCACGGTCGCACGCGCTTCCTTCGCCTGACGCGCGAGTCGCGCGACGTCGAAGACGCTGCCCGTCGCGTTGGAGGCCCACGGCAGCGCGACGACGACCGGGCCGCGGTTGAGAAACGCGCCGTATTTGGATTCGTCGAGATTGCCGTGCGCGTCGACCGGCACGACGTCGACCTGAGCGCCGAAACGGCGCAGCCACACCCACGGCGCGACGTTGGCTTCGTGGTCGGCGGCCGTGACCACGATGCGCGCGCCGCGCTGGATCGTGCTCGCGAGCAGGCGCGAGAACGTCATCGCGATGGTCGTCGCATTGAGGCCGATGCCGACGTTCGCGAGCGGCGCTTCGATCAGGCTCGCAAATTCGGATTTCGCTTCGCTCACGAGCGAGCTCGTCGCGGTCGCGCGCGCGAAGATCGAGCCTTTCTGCGCGTTGTCGTAGGTGAGATAGCGCTGCATGCGCTCGAGCGCGAGATCGGGCAGTTGCGCGCCCGCGGCGTTGTCGGCGAGGATGCGGCCTTGCGCCGCGGCGGCGGTGACCGCCGGGAAACGGTCGGCGTTCACGCGACGGGCGCGCAGACGAGGCGTGCGTCGGCGGCTTCGAGCGCGCGATAGGCGCGCGAGGGCACCTCGCGGCCGAGCGCCTCCGAGATGAAACGCGATGCGGCGCGGATGGCCGTGAGATCGACGCCCGTCTCGATGCCCATTCCGTGGAGCATGTAGAGCAGATCTTCGGTTGCGAGATTGCCCGTCGCGCCGGGAGCGAACGGACAGCCGCCGAGGCCGCCCGCCGCGCTGTCGAACGTGGTCACGTTCATCTGCAGTGCGGCGAGGACGTTCGCGAGCGCCGTCCCGCGCGTGTCGTGAAAATGCATCGCGAGCCGTTCGTAGGGAATCACGGCCTGTAGATCGCCGACGACGTCGACGACTTGATTCGGCGTGCCGACGCCGATCGTGTCGCCGATCGAGATCTCGTCGACGCCCATCTCGGCGAGCGCGCTCGCGACGCGCACGACGGCTTCGGGTGCGATCGCGCCTTCGTACGGACAACCGAATGCGGTCGAGACGTACCCGCGCACCCACATGCCCTCGGCGCGCGCGGTCTTCACCACGGTGCCAAACGCTTCGAGCGATTCTTGGATCGTCATGTTGATGTTGCGTTTGGTAAACGATTCCGACGCCGCGGTGAAGACGGCGATCGCTCTCACACCCGATGCGCGCGCGCGATCGAGGCCGCGCACGTTGGGCACGAGGCTCGGATAACAGACGCCGGGGCGCTGCGCGATTCCGGCCATCACTTCGGTCGCATCGGTGAGCTGCGGAATCGTGTCGGGCCGCACGAACGACGTCACTTCGACGAACGGTAGGCCGCTCGCCGAGAGCATGTCGATGAAGCGAATCTTATCGGCCGTCGAGACGACGCCGGACTCGTTCTGCAGTCCGTCGCGCGGGCCCATCTCGCAAACTTTGACGCGCGTGGACAGTGAAGATAAGGAGAGAGCGCTCACGGGACTACGTGCGTCCTGCGCCGCGATGCGCTCATCCTTCGAGTTCGACGAGCGTCGCGCCGCCGCCGACGAGCGACCCCGTCGAAACCGCGACGGATTTGACGACGCCATCGCGCGTGGCCTCGATGCGGTGCTCCATCTTCATCGCTTCGAGGACGAGCAAGAGGTCGCGTTCGGACACCGCGTCGCCGGGCGCGACGGCGACTTTGACGATCTTGCCCGGCATCGGTGAAACGATCGCGTTCTTCCCCGAGCGAGCGTTGCCCGAGCCGCTTGCGCCGAGCGCCGGCGGCGCACCGAGCCGCATGCGATACGCGCGCGCTTCGTAGACGACTTCGACGTCGCTGCCCGCGATCGTGACGCGACCGGCCGCGCGGGCATCGTCGTCGCCGCGTGCGACCACGCGGTCGCCCGACACGTCGAAACGCACCGTGCCCGCAAGATCGCCTTCGACGAGCCACGCGTCGCTTTGCGGATCGCGCGAGAGCGTGAGTGCGACCGAACGATGTTCGCCCGTCAAGCGCAGCGGAATGCCCATCGAGCCGACGCGCCACGAGCGCGGATCGTTGACGATAGCGCCGGCCGCGAGCAAGAACGCTTCCTCGGGATCGCCCGCCGGATCGGCCGTCAGGAAATTCGCGTGCTCGGCTAGGAACGACGTCGTGGTATAACCGGCGCGGAACGTAACGTCGCGCAAGATCTGCAGCTGGAGCGGAATGTTCGTGCGCACGCCGTCGATGCGAAATTCTTCGAGCGCGCGCGTGAGCCGTTCGATCGCACTCTGCCGCGTCGGACCATACGCGATCAGCTTCGCGAGCATCGAATCGTAGAAGACCGAGACTTCGCTTCCGAGTCGCACGCCCGAATCGAGCCGCACACCCGGCCCCGTCGGCGGTTCGTAGCGCGTGATCGTGCCGATGGCCGGCATGTATTCGCGCGCCGGATCTTCGGCGTTGATGCGCGCTTCGATTGCCCAGCCGTTCGCGGCGGGCACGTCCGCTTCCGAGAGTTTGGCGCCGCAGGCGACCGCGAGCTGCATGCGCACGAGATCGATGCCGTGCACGAGTTCGGTCACGGGATGCTCCACCTGCAGCCGCGCGTTCATCTCCAAGAAGTAGAACGAGCCGTCTTCGTCGAGCAGAAACTCGACGGTGCCTGCGTTGGTGTACTTCACCGACTGCGCGACGCGGATCGCCGCCGCGCCCATGCGTGCGCGTAAATCGTCGTCGAGCGCGACCGAGGGCGCCTCTTCCACGAGTTTTTGGTGGCGGCGCTGAATCGAACACTCGCGTTCGCCGAGCTGCAGCGTCGTGCCGTGTTCGTCGGCGAGGATCTGAAACTCGATGTGACGCGGATTGGTCAGGTAGCGCTCCAATAGCACTTTCGCATCACCGAACGACCCGAGGGCTTCGCGCTGCGCGGATTCGAGCAATTCGGCGAACTGCGCGAGATCGGTGACGACGCGCATGCCGCGTCCGCCGCCGCCGGCGCTGGCTTTGATGAGCAGCGGCAAGCCGATCTTCGCGGCTTCCGCGCGCAGCGTTTCGAGCGTCTGGTCTTCGCCGTCGTAGCCGGGAACCACGGGCACGTCGAATTCGCGTGCGCGGTGTTTGGCTTCGGTCTTGTCGCCCATCTGCGCGATCGATTCGGGCGTGGGTCCGACGAAGATCAGCCCCGCATCGACGCACGCGCGCGCGAAGGCCTCGCGCTCGGAGAGAAACCCGTAGCCGGGATGCACGCCGTCGGCACGGAGCTCGCGCGCTGCGGCGACGACGCGCTCGATGTCGAGATACGATTGGGTGGCCGGGCCCGGCCCGATGCAAACCGCGTCGTCCATCGCCGCGACGTGCGCCGCGTTGGCGTCGGCTTCGGAATAGATGCCCACCGGCACGATACCCGCTTCGCGTGCGCCGCGCGCGATGCGCACCGCGATCTCGCCGCGATTGGCGACGAGGAGCCGCGTGATCTTCATACGCGGGCCGCCCACGCGGCCGGCCGCTTTTCGAGAAACGCGCGCAAGCCTTCCTGACCTTCGGGCGACGCGCGCTGCGTCGCGATCGCACGCGCGGTCATCGCGAGCGTCGCGTCGTATGCCGCGTCGCTCACGAGCTCGAACAGCAGCTTCGTCGCCGCGATCGCCGTCGGCGCGGCGTTGACGAGTTCGCCCAGAATTTCGGCGATCGCGCGGTCGAGCGCGGCTTCGTCGTCGACGACGACGTGTACGAGCCCGATGGTTTGCGCGCGCGGCGCTCCGAAACGTTCGCCCGTCAGCGCGAGCGCCCGCGCCCGGACGGCCTCGATACCCGCCGCCTCGAGCACCCGGCCTAGGTGCTCGCGCCAGGACCGGAAGATGGCGGCGGCCCGGTCGACGAGCTCGGGTACGTCCGCGCTCACGGTGACGGCGAGCACC
>CAZZUZ010000111.1:0-8017 GCA_964657315.1 Vulcanimicrobiota bacterium | reverse complement strand
GCCGTCGGAGCGCCGCCGCGCGACGTGCCCGTCGAACGCGCGATCGCGTCCATCTGCAGGCAGTCCGTAAACGCGACGCCTTCGAACGCGAGCCGTTCGCGCAGTACGTGCGACAACACGTGCGGTGAAATGGTGGCCGGCGCGCCGCCGAGCGATGCGATCGCGACGTGTGCGGTCATCACGCCGCGTACGCCGGCCGCGATCGCCGCGGCGAACGGTACGAGATCGGGTTCGCCGATCGCGTCGCGAGCCGGAGACGCGACGTGCGGATCGAGATCGCTCGCACCGTGGCCCGGAAAGTGTTTGGCAACGCCCGCGACGCCCGTCGATTGGATCCCACGCACGAGCGCGGCACCGAGCGTTGCGACGAGACCCGGATCGTCTCCGAGCGTACGCGTGCCGAGCGCCGTCGCATCGGGCGCGAGCGCGAGGTCGAGCACGGGCGCGAAATCGAGGTTCGCCCCGATCGCCGCGAGGTCGCGGCCGAGCCGAGCGCCGGCGCGTTCCGCAAGCGACGGGTCGCGCGTTGCCGCGAGCGCGAGCATCGAGGGAAGGCCCGCGCCGAAACGCAGCCGCGCGACGCGCCCGCCTTCTTGATCGACGCAGATCAACGGTTCCGGCTTTCCGGCGGCTACGAACGCGTCCGCGATCGTACGGACGAGTTCGCGCGTCGCTTCGAGGGTCGTGACGTTGCGTGCGAAGAGCACCACGCCGCACGGTCCGAGTTCGACGAGCCGTTCGACCGGAGCGCTTTCGGCCGAGTCGCCCGCAAACCCGACGCAGAGCGCCTCCCCGGCCAGCGCCCGCAGATCAGACATGCGCGGGCGCTTCGATGCGCGTTCCGTCGGCGGCGAAACGCAGCGCCTGCGACCGGTCGACGTCGAGCGTCACACGTTCGCCCGGCCGCGGCCGCGCGTCGCCCTCGACGCGCACGACGAGATCTCCGTACGCGCTCTCGACGTACGCATACGCGATGTCGACGAAGTCTTCGACCGTGCGCACCACGCCCGCGAGGGTTCCCGCCGCGGACACGCGCACGGCGGACGGCCGCAGGCCGCAGCGCTCGCCGGCGGCAGCGTTAGCAAAAATATGTGATGCATCGACGAACGCTATCGCGGGCGAACCGATCGCGCTCGCGACGAACGCGTCCCGCGGCCGTTCGAAGAGTTCGCGCGCCGGACCGATCTGCGCGATCGCGCCGTCGCGCATGACGGCGACGCGATCGCCCAGCGCCATCGCATCGTCCTGATCGTGCGTGACGTAGAGCATCGTCGCCGTACGCGTGCGCGCGAGCGCGGAGAGTTCGCGCCGCAATTGCAGCCGCAAAGCCGTATCGAGCCGCGAGAGCGGTTCGTCGAAGAGCAGCACGCCGGGTTCGGGAGCGAGCGCGCGTGCGAGTGCGACGCGCTGACGTTCGCCGCTCGAGAGCGTCGAGGCGCGCCGTTCGAGCAGCGCGTCCGCGCGCACTCGCCGGGCGACGGCGCGCACGCGCGCGTCGATCTCGGCGGCCGGCTTTCCGTGTAACCCGAAAGCGATATTGGCGTAGGCGGTACTGCGCGCAAAGAGCGCGTCGTGCGCGAAGACGAAGCCGACGCTGCGCCGCTCGGGTGCGACTGCGGTGACGTCGCGCGCGTCGAAGAGAACGCGCCCGCGATCGGGTTTTTCGAGCCCGGCAACCGTTCGTAACAGCGTCGTTTTCCCGCATCCCGACGCTCCGAGAATGGCGACGCATTCACCGCCTCGCACCCGGAGCGTACACGCGCTCAGCGCCGCGACGCGCCCGGGCGTGACGAACGTTTTGTCGAGCGCTTCGAGGACGAGCTCGGGCGCGGGCAATCCGCTAGTGCGCCGGTTTGTTCGAGACGACGCGCACGATCTGCGCCGTGTAGGAGCCGCCGGATTTGCTCGCACTTACCGACACGTGCGTGCCGACTTTGACGTCGACGGCGAAATCGTGGCTGGCACCCTGCACGTTCGTGCCGGGCAAGATGACGAATTCGATCGACTGGGCGCCGCTCTTGACCACCATCTTGTTTCTACCGGGCGTGTAGTCGACGTCGGTCACCACGCCGTCGATCGTTCCGGCATTCTGGTTGACGGCCGCGGCGGAAACGGTGGCGCTCGGCGCCGGGCTCGGAGCGGCATCGGCAAAAACCGGCGCCGCGGCGAGGCTCGCGAGTACAAGGAGGAAGGGGACCGATCGGAACCGCGGCATCTTGGTCTCTTTAACGGAGAAGGGGTGCACTACCGTTCCGTTTCCCCAATTCCTCACGACACCGCGCCTGCGAGTTCGCGAACGAACGCCGCGCGTGCGGCGGGACCCAGCGAATCCGGACGTTCGTTTTCGAGGTCTACGAGGAAAGTCGCATCGCGATTGCGGACTTTCGCGAGCGTCGCGAAGTCGTTCTGAGCGCTCGCGCGCGCGATTGCGGAGAGCGCGCGAACGCGTCGTACCGCATCGTCGTCGGGCGCCCGCTTCGCGAGCACGAGCCGCAGCGCGATGAAGGCTTCGTCGGCCGCGCGCACGCCGACGGCATCGAGCGCGCGGTAGAACGGCGCGGCGGCCGGATCGCTCGAACGATTCGATAGCAATTCCGCGACCGCGTCGCCTTTCGAAACCGGATCCCCGAGGAGATAGCCGTCGACCGCTGCGAAGCCCATACGATGCGTTTCGTCATCGCCGTGCTTTGCTGCTTTTCGCTGTTCGCGTTCCCGCATCCGGGCACGGCCGCCGCCCCGTCGCTCGAAGCGCTGCTCGCCAAGGCTCGCGAATCGAGCGGTGCGCCGTATCTCTACCACGTGGTGAGCCGTTCGCACGAGACCGATGCCGGCCGCACCTACGACATCACGACGGAAACCGAAGGACTGAAGTATCGCGCGAAGCGCTGCATCAAGACCGTCTGCTCGGGCTTTTATTTCGACGGCGACCACAGCTTCGACTCGAACTTCAACGACACGGCCCTGCCGCTGGCCAACGTCGTGGACGGGCTCCAGGTCACGCTACGCGCGATCGCATCGTATGCGTTTACCGCGCCGGACTTCCGAGCGAAGGGCGGAACGCTGAGCGAACGCGAGCCGATCGCGCGCGCCGGCAAGACCTACCGGCAGCTTTCGATCGCACCGCGATCGGGCGCCGTGCTGCAGGCGATCCTCGATCCCGACACCGGCATCGTGGTCGGCGTCGCGTCGGATCAGCAGCGCATCGCCTTCGAATTTCGCGACGAACGCAAGGTCGGCGACAAACTTTTGCTACCGTACGTGATCGCGCTCAACGGTTCGGTGATCCAACGTTTCGACGAGCGTAAGATCGACAACGAACCGCTCGGCGCGCCCGCGGGGCTCGTGCCGAAGATCTCGGGTTCGGAGCCCGTCGCGTTCAAGAAACTCGAACGGCAGACGCCGCAAGTCGTCGTCCCCTGCAGCATCGGCGGGCAAGACGTTTCGTGTCTGCTCGATACCGGCAATTCGGGCATGTCGATGAGCCTCGAACTCAGCGAAAAACTCGGGATCGAGCCGCAGACCGACGCGTTCGCGGTCAGCGGCGTCGGCAAATACGTCACCGGCATACTCAAAGCTCCGGCGCTGACGGTCGGCGGCGCCGTGTATCCGAGTGCGAATTACGTGGTCCTGCACGACCTCCATCAATACGGCTACGACGTCGTGCTCGGGACGGATGCCTTCGCACACGCCCGCATCACGATCGACTACGGCGCGAAGACGGTCGCGTTCGCGCCGAGCGGGACGGGTAGCGACGGCGACCTGACGTTCACGAACTTCATTCCCATCGCGCCGATCAAACTCGACGACGTGTCGTTGCGGCTCGCGGTCGACACCGGCGACGAATCGGCGATCAATCTCAACTACGAGACTTACCAGCAACACGAGTCGCTCTTCAAGGCGACGGGAACCGCGCCCGTAGCGGGTATCGGCGGCTCTTCCGAAGAGGTCACGGGCGATCTCAAGGCCGCACGCTATGGCGGCTACACCGTACGCGACCTCAAAATCGGCGCCACAAAAAAACTCGCCGCCACGTCCTCAGGACATATCGGCGGCGGTTTTTGGGAGCATTTCGTCGTGACGTTCGACTACGCGAAGTCGCGCTTGGACGTCACGCCGCGAACGGGCGACCCTGCGGTCAGCTCTTCATAGGCGTTGCGGTGAACGTATAGAGCTGGTCGCCGAGGTACGTCGATGCGGTGATTTTGCCGCCGTCGAACGTGCCGTTGAGATCGACCGAGTTGCCCGTTCCCAGATCCAGCCAGATCTTGTTTCCGTCGAGGCCGCCGATGACGGTGCGGATGCGGCCGACGTCGGCCTCGCGATACCAGCCGTTGATCGCGCCGTCGGGCTCGATCGTGAGGTGCAGGACGCCGTCGTATTCGCCGGCCCCGTAATATTGCGGAGTCAGCGCCGTGTCGAGCGTGATGCTCTCCGGTAGCGTGACGGGTCCGGCGTGCGTGACCGCACTCGCCGGTGCGAAGCCCGCGCCGACTGCCAGAGTCAGCGTCGCGATGAGGGCAAAGGGCATTTTCATATCGCATTCGTACCCTTTTTTACACATGGCTAAAGCGAGTTTCAGCGGCGTCGCAAACGAAATCTACTTCCGGGGTCTCGAGGGGGTCCGGCCGTCACTGCCGATGACTTACGACGGTCTCGAGAGCGCCGCGCGCGAAGTGATGACGCCCGAAGCGTACGCGTACGTCGCCGGCGGCGCCGGCGACGAACACACGATGCGCGCCAACCTCGATGCGTTTGCCGCACACGGCATCGTGCCGCGCATGCTGCGCGAGATCGTCGAACGCGACCTCGAAACCGACGTGCTCGGGACGACGATGTCGACGCCCGTGATAACGGCGCCCGTCGGCGTCCTGTCGATCGTGCGCGCGGATGCGGAAGTCGCGGTCGCCCGGGCCGCGGCGAAGATCGGCGTCACGTACACGCTTTCGACCGCGGCTTCGACGCAGCTCGAGACCGTGGCGGCCGCGGTGCCGGAAGCCTCGCGCTGGTTTCAACTCTACTGGCCCAAAGATATCGCGCTCGCCGAATCGTTCGTGCGGCGCGCGGACGCGGCCGGCTTTTCGGCGATCGTGGTGACGCTCGATACGTGGAGCCTCGGCTGGCGCCCGCGCGATCTCACCTACGGCCACCTGCCGTTCTTGCAGGGCCTCGGCATCGCAAACTATTTGAGCGACCCGGTCTTTCGCGCGAAGCTCAAAGAAGATCCGGCTTCATCGCCGGAAGCGATGCGTGCGGCGGTGTTCACGTGGGCCGGTACGTTCGGGAACCCGTCACTTTCGTGGGACGACATCGCGCGAATGCGCGAATGGACGAAGCTACCGATCGTGCTCAAGGGCGTCTGTCATCCCGAAGACGCGCGCAAGGCACTCGACGCCGGCTGCTCGGGTGTAGTTGTTTCTAACCACGGTGGCCGACAGGTCGACCGCGCGCGTGCGGCGATCGATTGCCTGCCGGGCGTCGCGCGTGCGATCGGCGATCGCGCGACCGTGCTCTTCGATTCGGGCATCCGCTGCGGTGGAGACGTGCTGGTGGCGCTGACGCTCGGCGCGCGGGCCGTGATGATCGGCCGGCCCTACGTCTACGGTCTCGCGCTGGCGGGCGAAGGCGGCGTCGATCACGTGCTGCGCAACATCCTCGCCGACTTCGACGCTAGCCTCGCCCTCGCGGGCTACCGGTCGGCGCGTGAAGCGTTCGGTACGGCACTAAACTAATCGGTTCGGACGCGCGTGTAGCGTTCGATCAAAACCGCGTGCTGCGGAAACTTCGCGCGCAGCCCGGCGCGCTCGCAAAGTTCGAAATCGGCGAAATCGAACCCGGGTGCGACGTCGCAGCCGACCAGCGCGTAGCCGAGTTCGCCTTCGACGTGCGATGAGAAATACGCGCCGCCCGGAACCGTCGCTTGAAACGTGTCGCGAATGCCCAGTGCATGACGCACGTAGCCGCCGTCTTCGGCGATGACGTCGATCATCACCGCGTCACCGCGATAGAAGTGCCACGTTTCGTCCGACGCGATGCGGTGGAACGCCGAGAACGCTTCGGCCGTCAGGAGAAAGTAGATCGACGTGCACGCGCTGCGCGTGCCGGCGCGCGTCGCGACGGTGCTCGTGCTGCGGTGCGTCTCGCGATACCATCCGCCCTCGGGATGCGCGCGCAGATCCAAGACGTCGATGAGCCGTTTCGCTTCGCTATGCATGCCACAACGTTATGCGAACGTACGAGCCGACCTTACGCATCGAGCAGGCGACGCTGCGCGTTGCGTGTACTCTCCGAGCGTGGAAGCCGTGCCCTCCGTCGCCATGACGGTCGCGTCGCAGCCGGCGACGTCGCGCGAACGCCGCGCGGCAGCCGTACTCGTCTGCGCGCTGTGCGCGCTCACGGGACTCGGGTTCGCCACATTACGAAGCGCGCGTCCGGTCGTCATCCCGTCGTTTCTCGCGGGCTACGCGGGCTCGACCGGGATGGCCGACGCCATTGCGGCGGGTCTGCTGTTCACGCTCTACCGGTTCGAACGGCGCCGTTCGATTCTCTTCACCGCGCTCGCCTACGGTCTCAACGCCGTCCTCATCGTTCCGTACGCGCTGACGTTTCCCGACGTCATCGCGGCCGACGCGTTCATCGGCTCGGAACAGAGCGCGGCCTTCCTCTGGTTGACCTGGCACTACACGTTTGCGATTCTCGTGGGCTTCGGCAACCTCGGGGCGTGGAGCGAAGAGGCCTTCGACCGCCGTAGCGACGCCGTTTGGCTCTGCGGGATCGTGGCGCTTTTCGGTGCCGCAATTACGATCGTCGCTACCGCCGGTGCGGCTGCGTTGCCGCACTTCGTTTCGCACGCCCAGTTCGACGCGAGTTTTAGAGCGCTCGCGATCGGCGCGTCCGCAGCGAACCTCACGGCCGCGCTGCTCGTCGCGCGCACGCCCGCACTTTCGACGTTGCGGCTGTGGCTGATCGTCGCGCTCGTGGCATCGACGCTCGACACCCTGCTCAACGGCTTCGCGCCGGCTCGATTCACGCCGTCCTGGCTCGTCGGCAAAGGCGAGCAATTCGTCACCGCGAGCGCGGTGTTGTTCTCGATTTTCGGCGCGTGGTCGTCGGGACAGGAACGCGCGCGCCAACTCGCCGATCGCGTCGCAAACATGATCGTGCAGCGGCGCGCGCTGCAGGACGATTTCGAGCGCGAACATCGCGCCTCGCAAGCATTTCAACAAGCGGCGCTGCCGAGTATGCTGCCGATCGTTCCCGGCCTCGCATTCGACGCGCTCTACCGCGCGGCGGATCACGACGTCATGGTGGGCGGCGATTGGTACGATGCGTTCCGCATCGACGACGGACGGCTCGTCGTCTCGGTGGGCGACGTCATGGGCACGGGGCTCTACGCCGCCGTGACGATGAACGCGGTGCGTCAGTCGATCCGCGGCGCGGCGCAGCTCTTTCCCGATCCGATCGCGATCCTCAACGCCGCCGACCGCGCGCTGCGCTCGGAACGTCCCGGTTCCATCGTCACCGCATTTGTCGCCGTGATCGATCCGATCACGCTCCTGCTCTCGTACGCATCGGCGGGGCACCCGCCAGCGATCTTGCGGATGCCCGGTGGGCTGACGCGCGCGCTCGAAGGCAGCGGTCTGCCGCTCGGCATCCGATCGATGCTTGCCGACGGCGAACGCGAGGAAGCGGCGACGGTCGAGCTCCCCGACCCTTCGATGCTCGTACTTTACACCGACGGTCTGACCGAAGCGAGCCGCGACGTCGTAGCCGGCGAAGCATCGCTCTTGAAGTTCGTCGCGGGCGAAGAAGTCATGCGCGTCGCCGATCCCGCAACCGCGATCGCCGACGCGCTCATCGACAAGCCGCTCGACGACGTCGCGATCGTCACCGGTCTCGTGGACGGCACGCTCCGCGAGCACGCGATCGAACTCGATAACGGTATTCGTTGGACGTTCCCGAGCAGTGCCGGCGATCGCGCGGCGGAAATCGCATTGTTCGATTTGCACAACCGCGTGCG
>CAZZUZ010000110.1:0-8029 GCA_964657315.1 Vulcanimicrobiota bacterium | reverse complement strand
CGGCGGAGGCGTTGCGGGGAACGGACGCGGCGTCGCGCCCGGATAGCCATTTTCTACCGAAGCGAGATTCCAGCCGAGCGGCGTACCCAGTCCCGTCGAGTCGTCGAATCCGGGCAGCGCCGCGTAGACGAGGTTCGCACCGCCCGTGATGTCGCGGAACGCGTAGTTCACCGTCGCAGTGTTGAACGTATTGAACGCCGCGTACAGGCCGGGATTGACCCAGCCGTTGCGCGAGTTTTGGACTTGATTGATCTCCGACTGCAGCGCCGTGAACATCGGAGAAGCGAGCGACGTTCCGCCGATGGCGGCCTGACTTCCGTTGAGGAAGACGTCGATGCCCACGCCCGGCGGCAATTCGTCTGCCGTGAACGAGATGTCCGGCGTATTACGTCCCGTAGTTCCGACGCTCGTCGGCACGGCGGCGCCGACGGCCTTCGCCTGCCAATCGGGCAACGGATCGATCACCGAGATTCCACCGCCGCCGAACGTCCAGCCGTCTTCGTGCGTGTAACAATCGGTGCCGGTCGTGCCCGTGCAGCTGACGATCGGAAAGAAGTCCGTTCCGCCGACGGCCGTAAAGTAGTATCCCGACGACGGAATCGACGTGTTGACTTCGCTCTGCGGCGCGCCGTTCATCACGTACAAGCCGCAGTTCATCGCCCCCGTATCGCCGGTCGAAGCGGAAAACGTGATGCCGAGGACCGCACCTTCCATCGCGATGTAGTTCGAAGCGTAGCCGAACGACGGATCGTCGGTCTCGCACCCGCCGAAGCTCGAATTCACCACGTCCGCGACGTCTTGATTGATCGCGAGTTCGTAGGCCGATTCGATTCCGAGGTCGCTGAAATTCGGTGCGAGATATTCGTAGAAATCGGCGGCCGGTGCGAGCGAGATGATCGTGAGCGCGTCGAGCGTCGACTCGCCTTCCGGATCGCCCGCACCGATCAAGCCGTCGCAGGTCGGACCGCCGTTAGCATCGCCGCACTCGCGGTAATCGGCACCCGTCCGGGGAATGCCGAAGGTCGAGATCTCGAGCTTCGCATCGCTCTCCGAGAAGTCGGCGTCGATCACGGAAGCCGTCGGATGGTTGTGGCCGCCGTAGCCGTGCTGGACCGGGTAGTCATAAGCATCGGCATAGATCGTCGGATCGTAGCCGCCGATCGAGGTCGTATAGTCCGTCGTCGGATCGCCCGGCACTTCGCTTGCGTCGGGTGATGGATTGGGACCCGGACTCGAAGTAGAAAGCGGCGTCGGCACGTTGAGCGGGCGGCGCGTTCGATGGTCGCGTATCAGTGCGAGATGGCTCGCGATCTGACGCGCGTGCTTCGCGCGGTAACTCAAGGCGTCGCGATATTGCTGCGAGTGCATGACGATGTTTTTGTCGGCGATGCGAACGTCGTGGTGCATCGTGACGATCGAATGCAATCCCGAAACCGCGACGACGGCGTCGCGCAATTCGCGCGGCATCACGGCCGGCGTGACGTTGGTATAGCGCGTTCCATAGCGGGCTTGCGACACCGAATGGATCTCGGTCGAGAAATACCGCTCGACGGTGGCCGCGGGCGCCGTCGCACGGATGAACCCGCGGTTCGCGAACGTTCCGGTTATGCGAAAGCCTTGACGCTGCAGCAACGCGATGGTGCGCGCGTAGGCGCCGCGATCCGGCGCGAAATAGTTGTTGAACTGCGCGGTCGTGAGATACCGGTGATACATCGACGAGCGGCGGTCGCCTTGCATCCGCGTGAGCGACTTGAGCTCGGCGAGATTGCGCGCTTGCATCAACAGACCGATTTCGATCGGTTTGTTCGAGCGCACGCGTCCGAGGTCGCGCAGGTTTCGAGCGTGAGCGACGTCGGATGCGATGCCGCGTTCGGCGGGCGAGAGCGCAAACGCGCGAGACGCCGGTGCGATCGATCGCTGCGCCGGTCGCGAGAGTGCGGCATTCGCCGAAGCCGCGGTTGCTGCGAGCGCGAACGGCGCCGCAACGGCGACGGCCACGGCGGCCGCCGCCGCGAAACGAAGGCCCCTCATTAGCGTACCGCGATGCCGTAGGGATGGTCGAGGCCGGTGAGCGCGTTGCTCGTGCCGGTTCCGAGCTGCAGCGTCGTCTCCGACGTGAACGTGGCGATCGTGCTGTTGCCGTAATTCGCGACGTAGTACGCTCCGTTGACGTCGTTCGCGATGCCGAAGGGCTGGTTGAGGACGGTCATACCGGCGGGCGACGTGACGACCGCGGGGGACGACGACGATCCCGGAGCGGGGAAATTCGTCTGCGCGTAGATCGAAACGTTGTCTTGGTTATTATTGGCACCAGGCAGCGCGAAGTTTCCGGCGGAGTCGATGCTCGCGCCGATCCACGAGTCGCTCGCGAACGTCATCGCCGTCATCGTCGGGAGTTCGATGATGCCGGGCGCTGCATTGCCCATCGCGTGTGGCGAGAACACGTTCGCGACGTCGGAACACGCGGTGCCGACCGTGAAGTCCGCACCGACGGCGAGACCGTAGCACGAGAAGAGATCGGTGGCGCCCCCCGAGATCGTATTCGACGGCGCCGCAGCTGCCGTCAGACCGTTCGCGGTCGGCGGATACTCTTGAATGCGATCGATCGAGAGGACGTAGAGCAGGCCGGTGCTGTCGAATGCGATGCCCTCGGGCGTATTGAGGTTGGCGATCGTTCCGACCGGAGCGACGTTCCCGTACGTGCCCGCGCCGTAGATCGAAACGAAGCCGCTGGTCGGTCCGTACGTTGCGCCCGGCGCCGGGCCTTGATTGGTCACGAAGACGTTGCCTTTGGGATCGACGGCAACGAATTGAACCGCGGCGAGCTGCGTATTGGTGCCGGCAATGGTCGCCGTCGGCGTTGCGGATCCGGTCGCGCTCGCGGGATAGATCGTGACGCTCGCGCTCTGCGCTGCCGTCGAAGCCTGCGTGCTGCCGACGATATTGTTGTAATGATTCGTCACGTACATGGCGAGCTGACGGGTCACCGAGCACGTCGAGCTCACCGTCATCCCTGCGAGGTTGGTGCCCGTTGCGTTGTAGGTGACTGGCGTGCCGACGACTTGCGGGTTGATCGTGAACAGATTCGGCGTCGACGTCGACGTCACGGCGCCGCCCATACCCGGGGAGGCGGCGGAGAGGGTGACTGCCGGGACGTTCCCCGGCGCGAAGATGATGTTGCCGTCGTCATCCTCGGGAAGAATGCTCAGCTGACCGGCGGGTCCGACTTCGGCGAACGGCGCCGTCGTGCCGGTCACGAACGGTCCGACCGCGAGGCACGCGACCTTGCCCAGGTTGCCGTTGAGCGTAATCGGGACGACGTTGGCGTGATCGATGACGATCGGATACGAGATCGAATTCGAGGCGAGCAGGTTCGACGTCGTATCGAAATCGTTGACCGTAAAGGTATCCGTGCCGACCGGCGCGTCCACGACGACCGTCGTCGTCGGCTGATTCGTCGCCGTGGTGAACGTGTTCGGATTGGGCACCGTCGTCGCGGTTCCGCCGTTTACCGAAATGGTGATCGACGTCGTGCTCGGACTGATGTAGTCCGGCTTGCGCGTACCCGCTGCGCGAACGGCGCTGCGTGCGGAAATCGATCGGCTGCGGCTGGTTCCCGTCGACCCCGTCGTCGTGGGCCACGTGATGACGAACGTCGCCTTGGCAGAGCCGGAGGACGAAGGCGCGGTCGTTGCCGGTGCGGTCGTCGGAGCGACCGTTACGGGGCTAACACCGCCGCCGCCGCCACATCCGGTTACGAACCCGAGCAGCACGAAGGAAACGAACGCCGTGCCAACACGGCTCAGTGACGAAGAAAACATTTTCGGACCTCTTGATTCGAACCGCTGGGCAAGCTGCGACAGGTAAAATGACGAAGCGCCCTCGAGCGAAAGAAGTCGATTTCGACTATCGCTCGGGACGCCACGTATATTGGGCGGGAAAGCGTTCGCCATCACTCGCCTACAGTCGCTGCTAGGAGCGAGTGATCGTGATCGATATCTTCCGGACTTTTGTTTAGAGGAATCTCAGTATCGGCCGGCCGGAGTTTGCTGCTCCGGGTTTCCCTAATGGACATTGCGCCGTACCGGAGCGGCGCCCGCACGTGGGACCGGATGACGATCTCGAACGTCGCGTGCGACGTCTTCCCGGACGCCACGGCCGTAGTGGTCGTCGCCGCTATGGCGATCGGGCGCGACGAGTTCGTTCCGCGGCCGCTACAGCCCACCGCGAGCGCCGACACGGCGACACCGAGCGCGAGCGTAAACCAGAGCCGTCGAAACACGAAAAGAAACCCCGTTAGGGAGCGTTCGTTAATCGCTCAGTTTTTGACCGAAGGGGGTTTTGGCAAAAGAACACGCGAGATTTACGTGCTTGGCAAGAGCGTCTCGGTGTTACGATTGTTTATGAGGCAGAAGCGAATTCTATCCCTTCCGCCATTTGCACAATTTGGGCTTTGACGCAAGTGGGGCACCTCACCGTTGCGAGATGCCCCACTAACGGATCTTCGAAAGATCGTGCGCTAGCGCGCTACGAGCTCGGCTTCGCCCTTGACGCCCGCCGCGGAACGCAGTTCTTCGACCTTATCGAGCTGCTCCCAAGGCAGATCGAGGTCAGGCCGCCCGAAGTGGCCGTAGGCCGCGGTCTGACGGTAGATCGGACGGCGCAGCTTGAGACGGTCGATGATCGCCGCCGGACGCAGATCGAAGATCGACTTGACGAGTTCGGCAATCCGCTCCTCGGGGATCGTCGCCGTGCCGAACGTCTCGACCAGCACGCTCATCGGCTGCGCGACGCCGATCGCATAAGCGACCTGGACTTCGCAGCGTTTCGCGAGACCGGCAGCCACGACGTTCTTCGCGACGTGACGGACGGCGTAGGCGGCCGAACGGTCGACCTTGGTCGGATCCTTGCCGGAGAACGCGCCGCCACCGTGACGAGCCATGCCGCCGTAGGTGTCGGCGATGATCTTGCGGCCCGTGAGGCCCGTGTCGCCCATCGGTCCGCCGATGACGAAGCGGCCCGTCGGGTTGACGTAGATGCGCGCTTCTTTGAGAAGCATGTCCGCGGGAATCACCTTACGGATGATGTGTTCTTCGACGTCCTTGCGGATCTGCTCGAGCGTGACGTCCTCGTCGTGCTGCGTCGAGATGACGACCGCATCGACGCCGATCGGCGTGTCGCCGTCGTATTCGACCGTGACTTGCGACTTGCCGTCGGGACGCAGATACTTCAGCGCTCCGCTCTTGCGGGCAGCCGCGAGTTCGCGCGAGAGGTTGTGCGCGAGCACGATCGGGAGCGGCATGAGTTCGGGCGTCTCGCTGCTCGCGTAGCCGAACATCATGCCCTGATCGCCCGCGCCCGTGAGTTCGTACGCGTCGTGGTCGCCGGCCTTGGCCTCGAGCGACTGGTCGACGCCCATCGCGATGTCGGCCGACTGTTCGTCGATCGAAACGCTGACGCCGCAGGTCGCCGCGTCGAACCCGACGCTCGACTTCGTGTAGCCGATATCGGCGATCGTGGCGCGCACGATCTTCGGAATATCGATGTACGTCGAGGTCGTGACCTCGCCCGCGATGTGGATCTGGCCCGTGATCGCGAACGTTTCGACCGCCACGCGGCCCGTCGGATCGTCCTTGAGGATCGCGTCGAGAACGCTATCGGAGATCTGATCCGCGACTTTGTCGGGGTGACCTTCGGTTACGGACTCTGACGTAAAGAGACGGCGATACGCCAACTACGTGCCCTCCGACCAGGACGACATGTACTTCGTCTGCTCGGCCGTGAGCGTATCGATCGCGATGTTCATCGCCGCGAGTTTGAGCTTGGCGACTTCTTCGTCGATGTGCTGCGGTACGGGATAGACTTTCTTTTCGAGATTTTTGTAGTTCTGCGCGAGATAGCCGGCGGCCATCGCTTGATTTGCGAACGACATGTCCATGACCGACGGCGGATGGCCTTCGGCGGCGGCGAGATTGATCAAGCGGCCTTCCGCGAGCACGCGAACGGTCTTCCCGTTCTCGAGCGTATGGGCGTCGACGAACGGACGCGGCTGCGCTTTGCTCACGGTCATCGCTTCGAGCGCGTCGAGGTTGAGCTCGTCGTTGAAGTGGCCCGAATTGCAGACGATCGCGCCGTCTTTCATCTCGGCGAAATGCGCGCCGTCGATGACGTGATAGTTGCCCGTGACCGTGACGAAGATGTCGCCGATCTTGGCCGCTTCGGCGATCGGCATGACGAGAAAGCCGTCCATGGCGGCTTCGAGCGCCTTGAGCGGATCGATCTCGCAGACGACGACCGACGCGCCGAGGCCCTTGGCGCGCGATGCGACGCCGCGGCCGCACCAGCCGTAGCCGGAGACGACGACCGTATGCCCTGCGAGTAGGACGTTGGTCGCGCGGACGATCCCGTCGATCGTCGACTGGCCCGTGCCGTAGCGGTTGTCGAACATGTGCTTGGTGAGCGCGTCGTTGACGGCGATGACCGGGAAGGGCAGCACGCCGTCCTTTTCCATCGCGTGCAGGCGAATGACGCCCGTGGTCGTCTCCTCGCAGCCGCCGATCATGTTCGCGAGCATGTGGTTGTGCTTCGTGTAGATCGTGGTGACGAGGTCGCAGCCGTCGTCCATCGTCATGTGCGGTTCGGTCGCGACGACCGATTCGATGTGCTTGTAGTAGGTGGCGTTGTCTTCGCCCTTGATCGCGTGCGTCGGAATCTCGAAGTGCTCCGAGAGCGCGGCCGCGACGTCGTCCTGCGTCGAAAGCGGATTGGACGCGCAGAGTTCGATCTCGGCACCGCCGGCTTGCAGCGCGAGCACGAGGTTCGCGGTCTCGGTCGTCACGTGCAGGCACGCGCCGATCTTGACGCCCGCGAGCGGCTTCTCTTTTGCGAAGCGCTCTTTGATCTGCGCGAGGACGGGCATGAACGTCGCCGCCCACTCGATGCGCGCTTTGCCTTGATCGGCGAGGCTGCGATCCTTGACGTCGCCGAGTTGTTTATCGATGAGTTGCAAGTGGACTCCTTAAGTGTCTTGCAGTGTGCTCGCCGATCTTTGAAACAATCTGAGGCGAATCCAGGACACTTTCTGCGCCGCCGCGTGAATATCCGGGTGTGGAAACCATCGAAGCCTATCTCCAAGCGCTCGCATCGGCCGCGCCGGCACCCGGCGGCGGCAGCGCTGCGACCATCGTCGGAGCAATGGCTGCTTCTTTAGTCGCGATGGTGGCACGCATCACGTCGAATAGTCCGAAGTATGCGGACCGTGCGGAGCGCGCCCGAAAGCTCGTCGATGACGCGGACGTGTTACGGCAAAAATTCATCGACGCGCGCGCCGACGACGAACGTGCGTACGGCGAAGTCGTCGCCGCGATGGCTCTGCCGCGCGCGACGGATGCCGAAAGAGCGGGACGCACGCTGCAGCTGCAGGCGGCGCTCGGCGAAGCCGCACGGGCGCCGCTCGACGCCGCGTTTCTCGCGCGCGACGCGTTCGCACTCGCCGTGCGCGCGCGCGATCTCGAAAACGCGAACCTCGAGAGCGACGTCGCGTGCGCGGCAATCTTCGCGAACGCCGCGCTCGTCGCGTCGCAGCAAAACGTCAAAATCAATCACGCGTTCATGAAGGATGCCGAACTCGTGCGCGAGCAGTCGCTCGCGCTCGGGGCGATTCGCGAAGAAGTCGAAGCCCTCCACGCCGCGCTGCAGAGCGCGATGCGTTAGACGTACCGAGCGACGACTTTCGCGTAGACGGGAGACTTCGGGCGCATCGTCACGAGCGGTTCCGGCTCGATGTCGAGGTCGTTCGTGCGCTCGAAGCGCACGTGCCTTACGATCGTCGCGACGGCTAAGACCAATTCTAGCCAAGCAAAACGTTCGCCGATGCACAGCCGGTTGCCGCCGCCGAACGGGAAGTAGGCGAACTTCTCCTTCGGGCCGCGCCCGTTCGTCCAGCGCTCGGGATCGAACCTATCGGGATCGTCCCAGTCGCGCGGGTTGCGATGCGTGACGTACTGCGAGACGAGCACGATCTCGCCTT
>CAZZUZ010000109.1:0-8111 GCA_964657315.1 Vulcanimicrobiota bacterium | reverse complement strand
CTACCTCGAATCGGTTTCGCCGTACGCGCGGCGACTCTTCAATCAGATGCCCGTGCCCGACGTCGACGAGATCGACGGGTTGCCGCCCGCCGTCGCGCTGCAGCAGCAGCGCGGCTCGCCCACCACGCGCTCGTCGGTCGGCAGCGTCACGACGCTCTCGAATCTGCTGCGCATGCTGTATTCGCGCGTCGGCAACTATCCGCCGAAAGCCGAACGGCTCGCAGCGGAGGCGTTCTCGCCCAACACGCCGCAGGGCGCGTGCCCGCGTTGTCACGGCCTCGGGCGTACGTACGAGGTCACCGAGCAGTCGATGGTGCCCGACCCGTCGCTGACGATTCGCGAACGTGCGATCGCTGCGTGGCCGGTCGCGTGGCACGGCCAAAATCTGCGCGACATCGCGGTAACGCTCGGCATCGACGTCGACGTACCCTGGCGCGAGCTGCCCAAGAAAACGCGCGACTGGCTACTTTTTACTGACGAACAACCGACCGTGCCGGTGTACGCCGGCTACACGCCCGCGCAGACGCGCCGCGCGCTCAAACGCAAGGAAGAGCCCTCGTACATGGGCACGTTCAGCAGCGCCAAACGGCACGTGCTGGGCACCTTTGCGAACACGCAGAGCCCGCTCATGAAGAAACGCGTGGCGCGATATCTCGTGAGCGGCGACTGTCCGCTGTGCGACGGCAAACGGCTGCAGCGCGCGTCGCTCGCGGTGACGTTCGCCGGACGCGACATCGCCGAGATGGCCCGCGAACCGCTCAAAGGGCTCGCCGCGATCTTCGCACCGTTCGCGCGCGCCGAGGGCACTACGGCGCCGCTGCAGCCCGCGAGACGCGTCGACGCGCACGACGGCACGCTCGCCACGTCGCTCGTCACGCAGCGCATCGCTTCGGACGTCGTCGCCCGGCTCGACGTCCTGCTCGATCTGGGCCTCGGGTATCTGTCGCTCGATCGCAGCACGCCGACGCTCTCGCCCGGCGAATTGCAGCGGCTGCGCCTCGCGACGCAAGTGCGCTCCAACCTCTTCGGCGTCGTATACGTGCTCGACGAACCGTCCGCCGGACTGCATCCGGCCGACACCGAGGCGCTGCTGCGCGCGCTCGACCGGCTCAAGGCGTCGGGCAATTCGCTCTTCGTCGTCGAGCACGAGATCGACGTCATCGCGCACGCCGATTGGATCGTCGACGTCGGACCCGCGGCGGGCGAGAAGGGCGGACGAATCCTCTACAGCGGGCCGCCCGACGGCTTACGGAACGTTGCGGAATCGGAGACGCGCAAGTACGTATTCGGCACGAGCCCAAGGCCGCGGCGGCCGCCGCGCGCGCCGCGCGGATGGCTCGAACTCGAGCGCATCTCGCGCAACAACGTCCGCGAGCTCGACGTGCGCTTTCCGGTCGGCGTGCTCACGAGCGTCACCGGCGTATCGGGCTCGGGAAAGTCGACGCTCGCGGGTCAGGCGCTCGTCGATCTCGTGGCCGGAAAACTCGGGGCGCGACTCGAGCCGCAGGACGACGACGTGGACGACCTCGTGCGCGAAAAGAACGTCGAGACGCGCGGACGGATCGCGGGCTCGCTCGGCGGCATCGAGCGCCTCGTGCGCGTCGACCAAAAGCCGATCGGGCGCACGCCTCGTTCGAACCTCGCCACGTATACCGGGCTCTTCGACGGCGTCCGTAAACTCTTCGCCGCAACGAAAGCGGCGCGCGCGAAACGCTACGACGCCGGCCGCTTCTCGTTCAACGTCGCGAAAGGCCGCTGCGCGACGTGTTCGGGCGAAGGCTTCGTCATGGTGGAATTACTCTTTCTTGCCAGCGTCTACGCGCCGTGTCCGACGTGCCGCGGCTCGCGCTACAACGACGATACGTTGAAGGTTCTCTACCGCGACAAGAACATCGCGGACGTGCTCGCGCTGACGGTCGACGAGGCATGGTCGTTCTTCGCCGACGAGGCCGCGGTTCGCCGTTCGCTGCACGTGCTGCGCGACGTCGGTCTCGGCTATCTGCGTCTAGGGCAGCCCGCGACCGAACTTTCCGGCGGCGAAGCGCAGCGCATCAAACTCGCGACCGAACTGCAGCGCGCGTCGCGCGGCGACACGCTCTACGTGCTCGACGAACCGACGACGGGCTTGCATCCGGCCGACGTCGAGCGGCTGATGCTGCAACTCGAAGGACTCGTCGACGCCGGCAACACCGTCGTCGTCATCGAGCACGACATGCGCGTCGTCGCCGGCAGCGACTGGGTCGTCGACATCGGCCCGGGCGCGGGTGACGAGGGCGGCCGCATCGTCGTGCAAGGACCGCCCGGCGAGATCGTTACCGCTCGCGAGAGCCGCACCGCGCCGTATCTCGAGGCGTTCCTCGCGTCGCCGCGCTGACACGAGTCTGCTAGCGTACGGAATTTCTTGCCAATCTCAACGGCGAAGCGATCGTCACGAGCCACGGCGACGCGACGTACGACGAGATCGCGTACGCGCTGTGCTGCACGCGGTCGCCGGCTAGGGCGTCGCCGATGCAACGGGCGACGGGGAATCCGTTGCCGGCGCGGCCGCACCGGGCGCGCAGAGCGATGCGAGCGAAGCGTGAGCCGCGTCGTCGGAAGCGACGAACTCCGGACGCTGATAGACGAGCGAATAGAGCGTAGCGTCGTTCGCCGTGAGCTCGACCGTCGAGAGATACTTGCGGCCGCCGTGCTCCGAACGCGTGACGACGACGTACGCCGGCTTGCCGCACAACGTCGACATCGATTTCGAAACGATCTCCATCGCGCCGCCGAGCGACGTGATCGCGTCGAAACTCGCCTGCAACGAGCCGTCGCGCGGCAGCGGTGCGGAGGTGAGCGTCATCGTCTCGACGACCGAACCCGTAACCCACGTTCCGAGCGCTTGCGGGCCGCCCGTCTTCCAGCCGTCCGGCGGCTTCGCCGACGCGACCGATCGTTCGCCGCAAAACGAATCCATCAGCGCGACGATCGCGGGATCGGAGACGAGCGAATCGGGCTTCGTATAGGCGAGCGAATAGACGGAACCGTCGAGATATTGCAATTGCACGATCGCATCGATCGCACCGGCCGGCCCCGCCGTGACGTGCTGCTCGAGACGGACCGCGCTCGATCCGCACACCTGCAGCTTCGTCACCGATGCGGGCGACCCGGGACCGGTTTGCGCCGCGACGACGCGCTCGAACGCCGCTTCGGACGTGAGCGACCCGCTACGTCCGACGTTGAACGTCGACCCGTTGCGCGCGCTCCAACTGATGCCGGGCGCGGATGCGATCCGCGTCCAGTTCAGCGGCGGCGTGAAGGGCAACACGTCCGCCGTCGCGGCCATCGCGACTGCCGGAGCGGCCCACGTGCAGAGGGCGAGCAGGTACGTGGCGGCGCTGCGAACGGTCGGCATTGCGGCTGCGTTCGCACGCCGTTCATCAATTCTTGCCGCAACGCCGCACGCGAAGAGCCGCCGATGAGAGACGATGCGCCGTAGCGAATACCCGAAGACGTGACCACCGAAGATCCCGAAGCAAACGCGCGCGCCACGGCCGAAGCCGAACGCGACGCGGAGCGGCTCGAGCGTCAGCAGCTCAAGAAAGCCGCGAACCGCCTAGGCTGGAAGCTCATCGGCCGCGAGACCGTCGAGATCAAAATCGAGCGTTCGTTTCATCTCGGGCCCCGGACGGCGATCGTGCGCGGACGCGTGCAGGTTCCGACGCCGGACGACATGACCGCCGAAGCCGGCGAAGCGCTCCTGCGGCCGATCGTCGATCCGACGGTCGCAAAATTCCAGCACGCCATGGAACGCGCGGCGACGAAGATCCTCACCGAACCCGACGACGTCTCCAAACGGCACGTGTACGAGAATTCGTCGTTCTTCACGGCGCTCGAGCAAGCGCGCCGCGGTCTCGTTCGCGAATACCAGGATCTCGAAAACCGCCGCGTCGACGAACGTGTCGAAGCCGACCTCGGCTTACGTTTTTACCTCGAGACCTTGACGCACGAAGCGCGCGAGTTCGAGTACTACGTCGGGCCCACGAATTCGGGCAAGACGCACGCGGCGATCGAAGCGCTCAAAGCGGTGCAGAGCGGCATGTATCTCGCACCGCTGCGCCTGCTCGCGCTCGAAATCCACGAACGCATGAGCGATGCGGGCATCACGACGTCGCTCGTCACGGGCGAGGAACGCGTGATCGTCGCGGGCGCGCAGTTCGTGAGTTCGACGGTCGAGATGGTCGATCTCAAGCGTCAGGTCGACGTCGCCGTCGTCGACGAAACGCAGATGCTGCAGGACGAGCAGCGCGGCTGGGCTTGGACGCTCGCGATCGCGGGCGTTCGCGCAAAACGCGTCATCATGTGCGGCTCCGAAGACGGACTCGCCGCCGCGCAGCAACTCGCGGCGCGGCTCGCGGTGCCGATCGCGGTCCGGCGCTTCGAACGCAAGAATCCCCTCGAGGTCGTCGACTCGATTCCGCTGACCTCGCTGCGGACCGGCGACGCGGTCATCGCGTTCACGCGAAACGACGTCGTCGACATGCAGGGCCAAATCAAACGCTTGGGCCGCACGACCGCGGCGATCTACGGTTCGCTCTCGCCCGCGGTGCGGCGCCGCGAGGCCGAACGCTTTCGTTCGGGCGCCGCCGAAGTGCTCGTCGCCACGGACGCGATCGGCCTCGGACTCAACCTGCCGATTCGCCGGCTCATCTTCTCGGCGGTCGAGAAATTCGACGGCGTCAAACGCCGGCCGCTGCTGCCGCCCGAGATGCGGCAGATCGCCGGACGCGCGGGGCGCTACGGCATTCACGAACGCGGCATGGTCACGACGCTCGAACCGCGTGCGCTCGGCTTTCTCAAAGCGGGTCTCGAGCGTTATGAGGTCGCAGGCACGCTGCCGATTTGGATCTCGCCGACCGACGAGCACTTGCGCCGGCTCTCGCTCATCATCGGCACCGACCAGTTGAGCCGGCTGTTGCAATTCTTTCATACGCGCGTGCGCAAGACCGAAGACGCCGACATCCGCATCGCCGACCTCAGCGATACGATCGAAGTCGCGATCGCACTCGAGACGAGCGAGGCCTTCTCGCGGCTGCCGCTCGCGGTGCGCAGTTCGTACAGCCGCGCGCCGGTCTCGACCCGCGGCAACGCGCTCGTCGTCTTCGGCCGATGGGCGGAGCGTCACGCGCTGGGCGGCATCGTCGACGGCAACGAACTGGCCTCGGGTCTGGTCAGCCGTGATCGATTGTTACTCTTCGAAGACCGCTCGCGGCTCGCGACGTTGTATCTGTGGCTGGCGCAGCGTTTCCCGGAGGTCTACGTCAACGGCCGCAATGTCACGCTCTCGCGCGAGAACATCGACCGCGAGATCCACGAAGCCCTCATGGCGCAAGGCGAACGCCTGCGCAAACCGACGCACGGCAAACCCGCCGGCGGCAAGCCTTCGGGGTACGAAGCGCCGGCGCAGATCGCGCGCCGCCGCGGTCCGCCGAAGTTCAACAAACGCAAACTGCCGCGCTAGCCGGTGCAACCCGCCCGGTGTTATGAGCGATATGATCGGCCAGTCACACATCTCCATCCAACGTTCGAGCGACCGCGCGTTCTTCGACCATGGATGGCTCGAGACGTACCACTCGTTCGCCTTTGCGGGCTATCGGGATCCGCACAACCAGAATTGGGGCGCGCTGCGCGTGTTCAACGACGATACGGTCGCGCCGGGCGAAGGATTCGGAACCCATCCGCATCGCGACATGGAAATCCTGACGTACGTGCTCGAAGGCGAACTCGCGCATCGAGATTCGATGGGCAACACGGGCGTCGTGCGGCCGGGCGGCGTGCAGTATCTCAGCGCCGGGACCGGCATCACGCACTCGGAATACAACCACCGTGCCGACGCGCCCGTGCACTTCGTGCAGATGTGGGTGATGCCGCAAGCGGCGGGCCTCGCGCCGCGATACGGGCAGGTCGACTTCACGCGCGAAGATCGCCTCGACCGCTGGCTGCCGATCGCGTCGGGACGAACGGGCGTCGATTCGAAGATCGCGATCTGGCAAGATGCTGCCGGATACGTCGCGCGCGTCGAAAAGCGAACCCTGACGCACGACCTCGAGAGCGGACGCTTTGCATTTCTGTTCGTCGCCTCCGGCAATGCGACGCTCGACGGCGAGGCGCGGGGCGGGTGACGCGGCTCGCGTCGCCGGTCCGTGCCGATTGACGGTGAGCGGCGACGCTGCCGAGCTCGTGCTTTGGGACGTACCCGCACTGCGGTAATCGCCGAAAAGCGCACGGATTTGGGTTAGGCGCTTCCCGGGCGGGAACGGTATCGGGTGTGAATCACGCGACCGCTTACCTGCGGCATATCGGCACGGCCGTTCCCCAACACGACCTGCACGACGCCTACCTCGCGTATTCGCGCGCGGCGCTCGGCGGCGATACGCTCGCACGGCGCAGCTTCGACCGCTTGGTCGCGCGTTCGCAGATCGACCATCGGTACGCGGTAGTTCCTTTCGACTACTACGCGGGCGCGCTGCCCGATACCGCCGCACGCATGCGGGAATACGAGCGGCTCGCACTCTCGCTCGCCGAACGCGCGGTCGAAGCGCTCGGGGTCGAGCGGGCGCGCACCGCAACGCACATCGTCGTGACGACGTGCACGGGCTTCTACGCCCCCGGCATCGACCTGCAGATCATCGAGCGCTTCGGCCTCGATCCCGGCATCGAACGCACGATCGTCGGATTCATGGGCTGCTACGCGGCGCTGAGCGCGCTCAAGCTCGCACGTCACATCGTGCGCTCCGACGCGAACGCGCGCGTGCTCGTCGTCAATCTCGAGCTTTCGTCGATGCACTTGCAGGTGCCCGACGGCGTCGAACAAGCGATGGCGTTTTCGATTTTCGGCGACGGCTGCGCGGCCTCGATCGTGTCGGCGGAGCCGGGCGGTCTCGCGCTCGACGCGTTTTCGACCGCGCTCATTCCCGAGAGCGCCGACGAAATCACGTGGCGCGTCGGCTCGCTCGGATTCGACATGCGTCTCTCGATGGACGTTCCGCGCAAGATCGGCAGCGCGCTCTCCGGCGATCCGAGCGGCGTGATCGGCGGGGCCGTCGGAGACGTCGATATCTGGGCCGTCCATCCCGGAGGACGCGCGGTCCTCGATGCGGTTGCGAGCGCCCTGGCGCTGCGCGACGACGCGCTCGATTTTTCGCGCGACGTGTTGCGATCGTTCGGCAACATGTCGTCGGCGACGATCGTCTTCGTGTTGCAGCGCGTGCTCCAAAGCGCGCGGACCGGCAGCGGCTGCGCGCTCGCCTTCGGACCGGGCATGATCTGCGAGACGATGCGCTTCTCCATCGCATCGTGATTCCGGCGTACGCGTCCGGCGCGCGCAGCCGCGTCGTTGAACTGATGGACCGCGAACCCGTCGCCTACGAAGAATTCGCCGCCTGCCTGCGCGACATCGCGCGCATCAACGCGGCGACGAACGCCCACGCCCCGACGATCGCGTGGCTCGAAGCACTCTATCGCAAACGGGGCGAGATGCACGTGCCGTTTCGTATCCTCGACGTCGGCTGCGGCTACGGCGATACGCTGCGTGCGATCGCGCGATTCGCGCGGCGACGCGGAATCGCCGTCGAACTCACGGGCATCGACATCAATCCGTGGGCGAAACGCGCGGCCGACGCGGCGACGCCCGCGTCGGACCGGATCGACTTCCGAACGGCCGATCTCTTCGCGTTCGACGGCACGGGCTACGACGCCATCGTCAGTTCGCTCTTCGCGCACCACCTCGACGACGACGAGGCGATCGCGTTCCTGCGCTGGATGCACGCGAACGCGCGGTACGGCTGGTTCGTCAACGATCTGCACCGCCACGTCGTTCCCTACGTATTTATTGCTATCGCCTCGCGTGCCGCGCGCCTGCACCGCTTCGTGCGCAGCGACGCGCCGCTTTCGGTGGCGCGCGCGTTCCGGCGGCGGGAGTGGGACGCGCTGCTCGCGCGTGCCGGGCTCGACGGGAACGCCCCTCGCATACGCTGGGAGCCGCTCTTTCGTTACTGCGTGGCTTGGCAGCGCTGAACGGAGCGAGCGACGCGATCGTGATCGGCGGCGGCCCCGCCGGAAGCGCGGCCGCG
>CAZZUZ010000108.1:0-8119 GCA_964657315.1 Vulcanimicrobiota bacterium | reverse complement strand
ATCTCGAAGCCGTCGAGCACGTTCTGCCGCGCGAAGTTGGTTGCGAGCGTCGAGCGCGGACCGTAATTCGCGTCGACGACGGATGCGGCCGTCGCGATCGCAGCCGCGACGCTCTCCCCGACGTCGTCGGCTGTGACGCCCGGCAGCAACGTTGAGAGAATCGCGTCGTAGACGGCGCCCGTCTCGAAATGATCGATGCCGTGTGCCGCGACGAGTTCGTGCGCGCGCGACGGCGTTCGGTTCCAAATGTCGACGATCGCACCTTTGCCGCGCATCGCGACGACCGCGGCACGGGCGGTCGGGCCCGCGCCGAGCACGAGGATGCGCTTATTCGAAAGATTGCCGAGTCGCGCCGCGGCGAGCGCGCCGATGGCACCCGCACCGTCGGTATTGTAGCCTTCGATCTTCTCGCCGAGCACGAGGACGTTGACCGAGCCCGCAACGCGCGCGACTTCGTCGAGCGTATCCGCGCGGGCGAACGCTTCTTCTTTTAACGGCGTCGTGACGTTGAGTCCGTCGTAGCCTTCGGCGCGCAACGCCTCGAACGCGCGAGCGCCGTCACCCGCCTCGACGCGAATCGCGACGTAGTTGCCCGGACGGTTCGCGTCGGAAAAGAACGCCGCAAAGAGTTCGGGACTGCGACTGTGCTCGACGGGATCGCCGACGACCGCGAGGCGTAACTCGCGCACGTCAGTCCGCGAACTCGCGGGCGAGCGTCGGAAGGCCTTCGGCGAACGTCGGGTGGACGTACATCTGCCGGTCCAGGTCGTGCCACGTCGCGCCGAGCTCGATGTGTGCGGTGATGATGTGGATGAGTTCGCCCGCTTCGTAACCGACGAACGTGGCGCCGACGATCTTGTCGTCGGCACTATCGATGACGAGCCGGAAGAAACCGCGCGTGAGGTTCCACTCTTCGCCGCGCGCGACATCGCCGGCCTTGACGGTCTTGCTGCGCGCGTCGATGCCGCGCTTCCTGGCTTGCGCTTCGGTGAGTCCGGTGCGCGCGAGCTGCGGCTCGGTGAAGGTCGTGTACGAGAGGACGCGATCGTCGCGTTTGCGCGGCTTGCCGTCGAGCGTCGACTTGACGCGGCGGTAGTCTTCCCACGACACGTGCGTGAACGCCGGCTGACCCGCGACGTCGCCGATCGCGTAGACGCCGTCGCACGTCGAACGCAGATACTCGTCAACTTTGACCATGCCGTTCTCGAGCAGTTCGATGCCGCTCTTTCCGGCATCGAGCGCTTTCGTGTTCGGGATGCGGCCGGCAGCGACGAGCAGTCCCGTGCCGCGCACCTCCGGGCCGTCCTCGATCTGCAGGACGATCTCGTCGCCGTCTTTCCGTACGGAACTCGCCTTCGAACAATTCTCGATACGGATGCCGTCGGCGACGAGCGCGTCGTGCAGGACGGCGGTCGCATCATCTTCTTCGTTCTCCATGATGCGGCGGCCAAAATTGACGATCGTGACCTCGGCCCCGAGCCGGCGCGCGGCCTGACCGAGTTCGAGCCCGATGTAGCCGCCTCCGAGCACGATGAGCTTGGACGGCAATTCTTTGAGATCGAAGATCTCGTGATTGGTCACGTACTCGACCGTATCGAGACCGTCGATCGGCGGCACGGCCGCACTCGTGCCGGTATCGATGACGACGATCGGTGCGGTCACTTCACGGCCGCCGCCCGATACGGTGCGCGTGCCCGTAAAGCGGCCTTCCGCTTCGATGAGATCGATCTTCGAGTCTTTGACTTTTTTGACCGATGAGTCGTACCACTCGTCGCGGATCTTGCGAACGCGTTCGAACACCGCGACCTGATCCACGCGCACGTCGCAGTGGACGCCGAGGTCGGCCGCCTGGCGCGCGCGCCCCGCGTTATGAGCGGACGCGAGCAGTGCCTTCGACGGCGTGCAGCCGTAGTTGACGCAGCTGCCGCCGAGTTTCTCGCGTTCGAAGAGCACGACGTGCTTACCGGTATCGGCGAAGTGCAGCGCGAGCGGTTTGCCGCCCTGACCGCATCCGATGACGATCGCGTCTACGTGTTCCAATCAGTTCTCCAACAACGCGCCGAGTTCGCCCAGCGACGAGATGACGTGCTCGGGCGATGCGCCGAACGTTTCGTCTGGAAGCTTCCCGCGATTGCACCAAACGACACGAAACCCGAATTCCGCGGCGCCGGTCGCGTCCCAGCCGTTCGACGAAACGAAGACGATGTCGGCCGGCGCGCAGCCGAACGCCTTCGTCGCGAGCGCGTAGACGTCGGGATGCGGCTTGAAGCGGCGGACGCTGTCGACCGAGAGCGCGTGCGCGAAGCGATCGCGCAAACCCAGGTGCTCGAGCGACGCCGTCACAGCGCTCTCGGAGCCGTTGGAAAGCACGGCGGCCGGGATCGAAAGCGACGCGAGCTTTGCGAGTGCTTCGGCAGCATCGGGAAAAGCCGGCAGCGTCGACCACGCCGCAACCGCGCGTTCGCGCGCCGCCGCACCGCCGGGAGCGCCGTGCAGTGCCGCAACGTATGCATACGCCTTGCCCGTGATGTCGTCGAAGTCTTCGAAGCGCTCCATGATCGTCGCGGCCATCGCATAAGCGAGCTGCTTCGTGCGCCACGCTGCGACGAACGCTTCGCCGGAGAGCCGGCCGCCGTCCATCTTCGCGGAGAGCGACGAATAATCGGCGAGCGTGCCGTAGAGATCGAAGACGACGGCGGCCGGCCTCACGGTGAGGGCCTGCGGCCGAGCAAAGCGCGTTCGAGGAAGCGCAAGATCCGCGTGCCGAGCCAGTCTTTCGCAACGAGCGGCTCCGTGAGGATCGCATGCAGCCCGACGAACTTCGCGCCGAGCATATCGGTAAAGAGCTGGTCGCCGATGACCACCGTCGCGTCCTTTGAAGTGCCCAGGATGTGCAGTGCCCGCAAAAACCCGCCGGGCAGGGGCTTGAGCGCACTGGGCACGCACGGGACCCCCAGTTGCGCGCCGACGCGCTGCACACGTCCGTTGAAGTTGTTGGAAACGAGGCAAACCGCGAATCCGCGCGCGCGCGCCGAGGCGATCCAGGCGGCGTCGGCCGGCGCCATGTGGTCTTGACCGTACCCGACGAGGGTATTGTCGAGATCGACGATGATGCCGCGGGTGCCCCGGGCCGTTAGATCGTCGAGAGAGACGCTGCTCAAACGGTTAGCAAAGGCATCGGGACGCAACACGAAGCCTCCCATTCACCGCTCGTCCACAAGATTCTGCCGTTTCTCGCAGGCGGTCCACAGCGATCTGGCCACTTGTCCACCACTACATCTTGTGTCTCGTCGCTAACGGCGGTACAATATGCGGACCGAATCCGATCCAGCACCATCGTTTATCGAACAGGTGTTCGGTTCGAACTTCAGAAATCCGATTTGTCGGAGGGATCGTATCTTGAAAGTTCGCCGCATTTTTTCCGCCGAGGGCGACGCCTATAACGGACTGGAGTTCGAGCCTCGCGTTTCGCGTATCGTCAATCCAGACGGATCGGTCATATTCGAAGCTGCGAATCTCTACGCGCCGGCTACGTGGAGTCAGGTAGCCGTCGACGTCCTCGCGCAGAAATATTTTCGCAGAGCCGGCGTTCCGAAAGCCCTCCGGCGCATAGCGGAAACGGGCGTCCCCGAGTGGCTTTGGCGCTCCGAAGCGGACGAAGAGGCGTTGTCTCAGTTGCCGTATGCGGAGCGTTTCGGAAGCGAGACCGACGCTCGGCAAGTCTTCAACCGGCTCGCCGGCACGTGGACGTACTGGGGGTTCAAGCACGACTATTTCGATTCCGAACGTGACGCTCGCGCTTATTACGATGAGATGTGCGCCATGCTGGCCCGCCAGATCGGAGCGCCGAATAGCCCGCAGTGGTTCAATACCGGATTGCACTGGGCGTACGGGATTGCCGGACCGTCGCAAGGTCATTACTTCGTCGACGCGCAGTCGGGCGAAGTCACGCGCTCGACGAGTGCCTACGAGCACCCGGCTCCGCACGCGTGCTTCATCCAAAGCGTCAGCGACGACCTCGTCAATGAGGGCGGCATCATGGACCTCTGGGTCCGCGAAGCGCGCATCTTTAAATTCGGCTCCGGCACGGGGTCGAATTTCTCGTCGCTGCGCGCCGAGGGCGAAAAGCTCAGCGGCGGCGGCACCAGTTCCGGTTTGATGTCGTTCCTGCGCGTCGGCGATCGTGCCGCGGGAGCGATCAAGAGCGGCGGCACCACGCGTCGCGCCGCGAAAATGGTCTGTTTAGATCTCGATCATCCCGACGTACAAGAATTTATCACGTGGAAGGTTCGGGAGGAGCAAAAGGTCTCCGATCTCGTGGTCGGATCGCTCGCATGCCAGCGCCGCCTCAATGAAATCATGTCCGCGGCGCACGACGAGTCGGTGCCGGAAACGGCGCGCTTGGACCCGTCCCTCAACGTAAATCTGCGCAAGGCGATGCGCTCGGCCATCCAGGCCGGCATCCCGCAAGCAAACATTAACTATGCGCTCGATTTCGCCCGTCAGGGCTATCGCTCGCTCGAGATCGAAACGTACGACACGAATTGGGATTCGAAAGCGTACGGGACGGTATCGGGGCAAAACTCGAATAATTCCGTTCGCATTCCCAACGACTTCTTCGCATCGCTCGATCGTGGCGGCGATTGGGATCTGCGATCCCGGACCGACGGCCGCGTCAAACGGTCCGTAAAGTCTGCCGAACTCTGGGAAGACATCGCCGTCGCCGCGTGGCAGTGCGCCGATCCGGGCGTGCAATTCGACTCGACCATCAACGAATGGCACACGTGCCCGGCCGACGGCAAGATCAACGCAAGTAATCCTTGCGTAACGGGCGAGACTCTCGTGACGACCACCGAAGGTCCGCGCCGAATCAAAGAGCTCGTCGGTAAGGCGGCCTTCGTAATCGGATCCGACGGAAAACCTCACTTCGTTTCGCGTATCTTTCCGACCGGAACGAAACAGGTCTATCGTCTCAAGACCAAGGCCGGTTACAGCCTCCGTCTGACTGCCGATCATCGCGTTCTCACCGCGAACCGCGGCGACGTTGCCGCATCGGAACTTACCGCGGATGACGAAATTTTGCTTGGCGCCGGCGCCTTCGGAACGGCTACTCTCGAGCCCGGAACGGGCGAACTCATCGGCCTCGCACTCGGAGACGGCTGCGTCTCGCAGACCTCGAGTCAGCGAATTCGGACCTTAGCTATGTCACCGTCCGAGGCGCCGATCCTCGAAGACATGGCATTGACGGTCAATCACATGAAGTCGAGCGCACGCGACGAACGCACGCGCCGGCCGGCGACCGTGAACCAGCCGCAAGGAGCTGCGAGACTCGCTACGAGCGCGCCGGTGGTCGTCGATTTTGCCGAACGCTACGCCGTGCTCGATTGCGGCAGCGCGGAAAAAGCGCTGACCGACGCGGCTTACGAACTCGATCGCGCCGCCATCGCGGCGATCATTCGCGGGCTCGCGACCGCGGACGGAACGGTCGGAAACTATGGCGACAAATCCCAACACGTCGGCATCGGCTCGACTTCGCTTCGCCTGCTCGAGCAGGTGCAGCTGCTGCTCCTCGGATTCGGCGTAAAGGCGAAGATCTATCGCGATCGTCAATTCGTAACGGAAGGCGTCATGCCGGATGGCCGCGGCGGAATGGCCACATATGCGCGCCAGCCGATTCACGAGCTCCGAATCTCGCGGTCTTCTCGCGTCCGATTCGAACGCGAGATCGGTTTCATGCCCGGCTCGCCAAAGGCCGATACTCTCGCTCAACTCAATGCCGGCGTCGGAACGTACGCCGATCGCATGACGGATCGCCTCGCGTCGTTCGTCGCCGACGGCATCGAAGACGTCTACGATCTCACCGAACCCGATACGTCGCACTTCGTGGCGAACGGTCTCGTCGTTCACAATTGTTCCGAGTACATGTTTCTCGACGACACGGCGTGTAATCTCGCGTCGCTCAATCTCGTCGAGTTTCTCACGGCGGACGGGCGCTTCGATGCCGCGCGTTTTGCAGAATGCTGCCGCATCTGGACGGTAACGCTCGAGATCAGCGTCTTGATGGCGCAGTTTCCATCGCAGATCATTGCAGAAAAGTCGTACGAGTTCCGGACCCTCGGTCTCGGCTACGCGAATCTCGGCACGCTGCTCATGCGGCTCGGCCTGCCGTACGATTCCGAAGAAGCCTATGGCTGGTGCGCGGGCATCAGCGCGCTCATGACCGGTGCGGCGTACTTGGCTTCTGCGGAAATGGCGCAGCAGTTGGGTGCGTTCCCGAGCTACGGTCCCAACCGCGAACACATGCTTCGCGTCATCCGTAATCACCGCCGGGCCGCGCACGCGGCAGCACCTCAGGAGTACGAAGGCCTCACCGTCCACCCGGTCGTTCACACGCCGACACTCTTCACGCAAGAACTCTGGGGACTCGCCCGCCGTACGTGGGATCAGGCGTTGACGCTCGGAGAAGTCGCCGGTTATCGTAACGCGCAAGTCACGGTCATCGCGCCGACCGGCACGATCGGCCTCGTGATGGATTGCGATACGACGGGCATCGAACCCGACTTCGCGCTCGTGAAATTCAAGAAGCTCGCCGGCGGCGGCTACTTCAAAATCGTCAACAACTCCGTCGAAGCGGCGCTGCGCAAGCTCGGATATGCAAACGATCAGATCGAGGCGATCGAGACCTTTGCTAAGGGAACGCTCACGCTCGACGGAGCTCCGCACGTTAACACGGCGACGCTGCGTGCGAAAGGCTTCGATGAAGCCGCGCTTGCAAAAATATCGAGTGCGCTCCCTAGCGCTTTCGAGCTGTCCTTCGTCTTCAACCGATTCGTGCTCGGCGACGATTTCTGCCAGAACGTCCTCGGCATAACGCCGGAAAAGCTCAACGACTTCAACTTCTCGCTGCTACGCGACGGGTTGGGATTCACGCAGCAGCAGATCGAGGAAGCTTCAGACGTCATCTGCGGACGGATGACGCTCGAAGGCGCCCCGTATCTCAAAGAAGAGCACCTCCCGGTCTTCGACTGTGCGACTCCGTGCGGTAAACACGGTGCGCGCTTCATCCGGCCGATCGCGCACATCGAGATGATGGCGGCCGCGCAGCCGTTCGTATCGGGCGCGATCTCCAAAACGATCAATCTTCCGCAAACGGCGACCATCGCCGAGGTCAAGGAAGCCTACCGCTATTCTTGGCAGCGGATGATCAAGGCGGTCGCCCTCTATCGCGACGGTTCCAAACTCTCGCAGCCGCTCGCTACGCACGGGGATCTCGGAGACGATTCCGAGGCGCCCGAAGGAACGCCGTTTACGACGCCGATCCAGATGGCGGAACGAATCGTCTATCGTTATATCGCCAAGCGCCGCCGGCTTCCGGATCGCCGTAGCGGTTATACGCAGAAAGCGACGATCGCGGGACATAAGGTCTACCTGCGCACCGGAGAATATTCCGATCAGTCGCTGGGCGAGATCTTCATCGACATGCACAAAGAAGGCGCCGCATTCCGGTCGTTGATGAACAACTTCGCGATCGCGGTCAGCCTCGGACTGCAGCACGGCGTCCCGCTCGAGGAATACGTCGACGCGTTCACGTTCACGCGCTTCGAGCCCAACGGTCCGGTCGTCGGTCACAACAATATCAAGATGGCGACGTCGATCATCGACTACATCTTCCGGGAACTCGCAGTGAGCTATCTCGGCCGCTACGATCTCGCGCAGGTGCAGCCGACGATGTCGGTCGATGCGATGGGACCGGATCCGGAATACAATGGGGAAGAGGACGCGGGCGTCGTCATCACCACGCCGACGCGCGACTTGGCCCACGAGCGTCTCCATCCCAAGAGCCAGCACCTCAATCCGGTGGCGACGCCGCCTCGTCCGGAGACGCCGCCTACGTCCATCGGCGCCGTAACGGCTTCCGAGCCACGGTCGACATCGGCAACCGCTATGACGAGCACGCTGCCGCAACTCGACGAGCGGCGCATCGCGGTAGCCAAAGGCTACTCCGGCGACGCCTGCGGAGATTGCGGGCAGTTCACGCTCGTGCGAAACGGGACGTGTTTGAAATGCAATTCGTGTGGCGCCACGAGCGGCTGCTCCTAAAGCGCGACGCACCTCTTGG
>CAZZUZ010000107.1:2194-8227 GCA_964657315.1 Vulcanimicrobiota bacterium | reverse complement strand
CGAACGTAGACGACGTGCGCTCGCGCATCGTAGCTCACGCTCTCGCCGAGCGCGCGTGCCGCGATCGCTAGCGGGACATTGACCTCTCCTTCGCGCACGAACGGCGCGATGGGGATGTCGTCGACTGCGGAGCCGCTCCTGACGATCGGCGAGCCGAGCGCGAGCACGACCGAAGCGTTGCCGCGCACGAGCGTGATCGTCGAGCCGGACGACTCGATCCGATCGGCGATCCGGCGCACGTACGGATCGAGCGGAGCGAACACGAATCCGCCGCGCAGCACGGCCGTTCGCGAACTCTCGACCGTTCGGCCGTCGACGACGACCGAGACCAGCACGTCGGCGAGCAAGCTCAGCACGCTGTGAAAACCTTCGTCGACGTGTTCCGCTGTGCGGGCGTCCGGTACGGCCGCGACGGCTGCGGATTCTTCGCCCAGGCACTGGCCTTCAATGCGATCTTCGCGATCTTCCCCATCCTCATTTTAACGGTCGCGCTCCTCGGCTACGTGTACGGCGGCGCGGCCGGCCAAGCCCGCGCGTTCGCGCTGCTCGGCAACGTCGCGCCGGAACTGCGCGGCGTCATCGAGATGAACGTCCAGCACGTCGTCGCGTTTCGCGGCGTCTCCGGTGCGTTCGCCGCCGGCGCGCTGCTGTGGTCGGGCAAGAACCTGTTCCAGGGTTTGGCCTATTCGCTCAATCGCGCACTCGATGTCGAGAATGGCCGGCCTCTGCTCGTCGATATCCTCATCGCGCTCGTGATGCTGCCGATTCTCGGCGTCCTCTTCATCGTCGCCACCGCGGTACCGGTGGCGCTCTCGGTAGCGGTCGAACTGGGCAATTTTCGTCATGCGGAGACGGTCACCCAAGTCGCCGGTTACGCGACGAGCGTCGTGTTGATCTTCGCGATCGCGATGGTACTTTACGACTATCTGCCCAACCGCCGGCTGTCGCCGAGTTTCGGCATTCCCGGCGCGCTGTTCGTGACCGTCGCCTGGGAGATCGCGCAGGTCGCATTCGCGGTCTACTCGACCCACGTCAATTTCCGCCTCGTGTACGGTGCGCTCGGAACGCTCGCCCTGCTCCTGGTTTGGTTCTACTATATGGGCTGCATATTTCTCTTCGGTGCCGAACTCAGTGCGGAGTGGTCGCGCCGTGTAACGAAGAGTCCGGCATGACCCCGTTACGCTCGATGGGCCCGCTCGCATTTCTGATCGTCGCTCTGCTGCTAGCGCTTGCGACCGCCGGCTCGCCTCCGGCGCGCGGCGCCTCGAACTTCGGCGATCCGATCGTCGTCGTGTATCCACTCTCGTTTGCGGGAGCGGCGAGCGGCAACGAGGCCGGTTCCGACGTGTCCATCGTCATCTCACAGCGGCTCGCTGAAAGCGGCGGCTTGATCGTCAAGCCCCCGATCCCCGGCACGACGCGCGCGCAATATCTCGACGCGGCGATCAGTCAGCGGGCGGACTACTACGTGACGGGCTTTCTGCAGACGATCGGCAACGACGTCAGCATGATCGTCCAGGTCGTCTCGACGCACAGCGGCAGCGTCGTCTTCAGTACCACGACGACGATTCGAACGTTCGCCGACGCCGGTTTGCAGGCGGAGCCCGTCCGCATCGCGATCCTGCGGCACGCGGGTCGCGGGCTCGCTTCGCTCGACGAACCGACGCCGAACGCCGACGTTTCGCCGTCGTCCAAGCCGACGAACGGACCCGGGGTCAACCTTTCGCGGGCGTTCCGCAAGCGCCGGCCGACAACTGCGGCGCCGAGCGCCTCGCCGACCTCGGACTCCGGGTACACGTCCGTTTCCGAAATCGAACATTCGGCCGCGAGTCCGAGTCCCGCGCCTGCGGGCCCGAGTCCCACGCCGCCTCCCGTCGCGACCGCAGCCCCACGCCGCGCGGCCCTCGTCACGCCGGCACCGAGACCGTCGACCGCTGCCGCACCGGTGACTACGTTCGTGCCCGTGCCGTCGTTTTCTCCGAGCACGAGCCCGACGGCGCTTTCGACACCGTCGTCCGCGGTCGTGGCGGCGTCGAGCCGGCGTGGTCGCAACCGCGATGCCTCCGCCTCACAATCGACGAGCGTGCTCGTGGTGGACACCGGCGGCGGCGAAGACGCGGCGCTGCGCAATCTCGCCTCCGATTCGCTCGTTACGGCGTTGCGCGGCGTGAGCGTCAAGGCGGCGCGTTTGCCGATCTCGGGCGACGAAGCGATCAAAAACGCGCCGAGCATTTGCGGGGCCAATCCCGGCACCACCCGTTTCTACGTCCCGTCGCTCGTAACCGGACACGACGACGCCGGTGCGCCGGTCGCGCGACTCACGGTGATCGCAGTCGACTGCACGGGCGCGACGCTCGCGACGCGCACGAGTTCGGGCTTCGGCAACGTGCGAAGCGGCGACGGGTTCGCCGTCGATCGCGCCGCGGCGAAGGTGGTCCCGCTGCTCGCGGGCACCTGAGAGAACGCTCCGCTACGGCTCGAGCAAACCCTCGGGAAGATCGACGTCGATCCGCCGCGCGGCGATGTCGATCTTCTTGATGAACGCTTTGACGAGCGGGACGAACGCGTTCTGCGGCCCGACAACCAGGCAGTCTTGCGCCGGAAAATGCTGGACGTCGACGACGCGGCCGAGTGTGCGTCCCGCGACATCGAAGAGTTCGCAGTCGACGAGATCGCGATCGAGGAACTCCCCGTCACCGAGCGGCATCTCGCGCGCGACCGCGTAGAGTTCGCGGTTGGTGAGCACGCGCGCGTCCTCGGGTGACGCGACGCCGTCGAAGGCGAGCAGTAGCGATTCGTGGTGCGTTCGCACGCCCGTGCACACGAGGGTGCGCGCAGCGGCGTCCGTGCCGAGCGAAAACGTGCGTCCGCGCGCGAAGGCGTCGGGACCGAAGCTCGCGGGGCGGCACTTGATCTCGCCCCGGACTCCGTGAGGCGCGCCCAGGCGCCCCACGACGACGAGATTACTCGGCGGCTTGCTCGTCACCGGCGTCGCTCGCGGCGGCCTTCGCCTTGCGCGCGCGTGGCGCGGCCTTCTTCTTCGCGGCAGGCTTTGCGGCCGTCGCCTTCTTGGCTTTCGCCCGGCCCTTGGTTTTGGGCGCGGGTTCTTCAGACGCGGCTTCGGTATCGGCATCCGCTTCGACGGAGTCTTCCGACACGGCGCCGGCCGTTTCGGGCTGCTCGTCCTCGAGTACCGCCGCCGAGGCGACCGCGCCGGCCGATTCCGTCGCATCGTCGTCGAATTCGTCGTCTTCTTCGCCCGAGTCCACGATGTCGATCGTGACGCGGCCTTCGGCTCCGGCGCGGACGATCGTACGCAGGGCTTGGGCGACGCGACCGCCTCGGCCGATCACCTTGCCCAAATCGTCGGGATCGACTTCGAGTTCGAGCACCGCACCGCGCGGATCGGGATGCAGGGCGACGTTGACCGCATCCGGTTTGCCGACCAGCCGCTTCGCGAGGAACGTCAGCAGTTCGATCGCGCGCGGGTGCGCGACGTCGTCGGGCAGCGGCTTGCGCTCCGCGTCGCGCGGGCGCCGCCGGGGAAACCGGCCGCCAGCGGCATCGTCGTGCGCGATGAATCGTTCGCCCGGCGGTCCCGAGCGCGGACGACGCGCGGGGCGCTCGTCCTCGGGCTCGATTTCGTCGATGATCGTTTCGCCCGTGGCGATTTTGCGCGCGCCGAGCGTGGAGCGCCGCTCTTCTTCAACGCCCTCTTCGTCGCCGAATAGGCCGAACTCGTCGTCGAACGCGCTCACGTGCTACGAGCCGCTTTTATCGGACTTCGGTTTGCGCTTGGTCTCGGAAATCGGACCGCGCTCGACGAGCCCGCGTTCGGCGAGCAGACGGCGGACCGGATCGGACGGCTGGGCGCCTTTGGCGAGCCACTCCTTGACCTTCTCTTCGTTGAGGACGACGGTCTTGGGTTCGGTGCGGGGATTGTAATGTCCGAGGATCTCGATGAAGCGTCCGTCGCGCGGCGAGCGGGCGTCCGAAACGACGAAACGATAGGTGGGTTGTTTTTTCGCGCCCATCCGGCGCAGGCGGATCTTGACCATGGTTGTTCTTCAGCTGACTTTCTAGTGAGGAGTTAAACTTTTGGGGCGCCGAAACGCGCGAGCGCCGGCGGTAGCTTTTTCTTGCCACCACCGAGCTGCTTCATCATCTGGCGCGAAGATTCGAACTGCTTGACCAGACGGTTGACGTCCGAAACGCTCGTGCCGCTACCGAGCGCGATGCGCCGGCGCCGCGAGGCGTTGAGGATGTCCGGCCGGTAGCGTTCCTGACGCGTCATGGAACAGATGATCGCTTCGACCTTGCCGACCTCGCGCTCGTCGATCTCGAAATCCTTGGGCAGCGCCTTGGACATGCCCGGAATCATCTTGAGGATGTCGGACATCGAGCCGAGTTTGCGTACCTGACGCATTTGTGCCAGGAAGTCGTCGAGCGTGAACTCGTTCTTGCGGAATTTCTCTTCGAGTTCTCGCGCTTGATCGAGCGAATAGACGCTCTGCGTCTTCTCGATGAGCGTCATCACGTCGCCCATGCCGAGGATACGCTGCGCGAGGCGATCGGGATAAAACGGCTCGAGCGCCGAGAGCTTCTCCCCGACGCCGACGAACTTGATCGGGGCGCCGACGATTTTGAAGATCGAGAGCGCCGCACCGCCGCGCGCGTCGCCGTCCATCTTCGTGAGGATCACGCCCGTAATGCCTAGCCGCTGATCGAACGCTTTGGCGACGTTGGTCGCTTCTTGCCCCGTCATCGCATCGGCGACGAAGAGCACTTCGCTCGGCTTGACGACGGCTTTGATCGATTCGAGCTCGGCCATGAGCGCGTCGTCGATCTGCAGACGTCCGGCGGTATCGATGATGACCGTCGGAATGCCGAGGCGGCGCGCCTCGGCGACGCCGTTGCGCGCGATGGCGACGGGGTCGTTCGACGTTTCGGTATAGACCGGCAGATCGATTTGCTTGCCCAGCGTCTGCAGCTGCGCGATGGCGGCTGGACGATAGACGTCGGCCGCGACCAGCAGCGTACGCCGGCCCTGCTCTTTGAGGCGCAGGGCGATCTTGCCCGTATGGGTCGTCTTGCCGGAACCCTGCAGACCGACCATCATGAAGACGGTGGGCGGTGCGTCGGCGAATTTGAGACGCGCTTCCGCGCCGCCCATGATCGCCACGAGTTCGTCGTTGACGATCTTGATGACGGACTGTGCGGGGGTCAGCGAAGCGAGCACGTCGGCACCGACGGCCCGCTCTTTCACTGCGGCTACGAACTCTTTGGCGACCGAGAGGTTGACGTCGGCCTCGAGCAGAGCGATGCGCACTTCGCGTGCGACATCGTTCACGTCGGCCTCCGTCAAACGGCCGCGACTGCCCAGGCGCCCGAAGATCGCGCCGAGGCGTTCTCCTAACGCTTCAAGCAATTACGATTCGTCCGTTCCGGATTACGTCTCGGACTTGGCTTTGGACACGTCCTCGATCTTTTGGACGGCGTCGCCGACGGTGTTGATCTTCTCGGCTTCTTCGTCCGGAATGTCGATGCCGAATTCGGTCTCGAACGCCATGACGAGCTCGACCTGGTCGAGAGAATCCGCGCCGAGGTCTTCGGTGATCGAAGCTTCGGGCGTGACTTCGGTTTCCTCGACGCCGAGCTGCTCGACGATGATCTTCTTAACGCGATCGAATGTATCTGCGGCCATGATCTCCCTAGATTGCGCGATAACGCGCTGGTTACATCAGAAAACCGCCGTCGACCACGACCGTCTGACCGGTCACATATCGGGCGGCATCCGAGCATAAAAACGTGACGACCCCGCTAACGTCTTCGGGGGTCCCCGATCGACCCAGTGCGATCGATGCGAGATAGTGGGCACGCGCTTTTTCGGGCATCGATTCGGTCATTGCAGTCTCGATTATACCGGGCGCGACGGCATTGACTCTTACGTTCCGCGACCCCAATTCCTTCGCTACCGACTTGGCCATACCGAGCAAGCCGGCCTTCGCCGAAGCGTACGCGGTCTGACCGGCG
>CAZZUZ010000107.1:0-2184 GCA_964657315.1 Vulcanimicrobiota bacterium | reverse complement strand
CCCCCGACGATGCTCGACATCAGGACGATCGAACCGCCGCGCTGCTTCATCATCGGCTTGGTGGCAGCCGCGACCAAGTGAAACGCGGAGGTCAGATTGACGTCGAGCATCTTCGCGAAGTCGGCCGGCTTCGTGCGCATGAGCAGACCATCGACGGCCTGACCCGCATTTGCCACCGCGATGTCGAGCCGGCCGAGTTCGCGTACCGTCGCTGCGACGCACGCCTCGACGGCCTCGGCGTCGGTGACGTCGGCGGTCATCACGATCGCGCGAGCGCCGGTGCGCACGGCTTCTACGAGCGCCTTGGTTTCGCTTAGCGCCGCCGCGTCGCGCCCGACGAGCGTGACGTCCGCGCCGGCTTCGGCCAGGCCGACGGCGACCGACCGGCCGATGCCGCGGCTCGCTCCCGTGACGAGCGCGACCTTCCCGGTAAGATCGAACGGGTTCATGCGACCGCCATCGTTCGCGTGAGTTTCTCGAGCCCGCGTTCGTCGATGACGGCGATCGCCGGCGGTGCGTCGGGCAGACGTTTGAACATTGCGGCGAGCACGGGGCTAGCGCCGAATTCGACGACCATGTCGAGCCGTTCTCGCACGAGCCGTTCGGCCGCGGCGTGCCACTGCACTTCGTCCGTGACCGACGCGACGAGATTGGCCTTGATCGTCGCGACGTCCCGGTATGGCTGTGCGTCCACGTTGGAGATCACCGCGAAACGCGGCATGACGATCGGCGCGCGCTCGACGAACGGTGCGAACCGCGCTTGCGCGGGCTCCATGAGTGCACTGTGCCAGGCGCCGGAAACGTTGAGCGGGACCACTTTCTTCGCGCCCGCTTCGAGCGCCAGTTCGCCCGCACGAACGACCGCATCGCGATCGCCGCTGATAACGATCTGCGCCGTCGAATTGAAATTCGCGAGTTGCACGCGGCCGGCGCCGGCCGCACGCGCCACCGCCCCGCGGACCAAGTGCGGATCGAGTCCGAGCACTGCGGACATCGCGCCCGGCGCGGTTTGCGCCGCGGCTTGCATCGCGAGGCCGCGTTCGCGAACGAGTTCCAATGCCGCATCGAAATCCAGCGCACCCGCGAGCGTGAGGCTGCAGAGTTCCGAAAACGAATGCCCCGCACTCGCGACGAACGGCACGTCGCCGGCGGCGACCGCGAGCGCGTAGTTCACGACGTAGATCGCGGGCTGCGCGTACTGCGTCTCGCGCAGCTTCTCTTCGGGACCGTTTGCGACGATCGCGGCGAGATCGTAGCCGAGAATGTGCTCCGCGCGCTCGAAGAGCGCCGCGACGGCCGGGACGTGTCGAGCGAGATCGCCCCCCATGCCGACCTTCTGCGAACCCTGGCCCGGAAAGATCGCTCCGACGCGCACGGTCAGGCGCTCCAACGCCAGGCGATCGAACCCCATGAGAGTCCGCCGCCGAAGCCCGTGAAGAGCAGGAGATCGCCGTCTTTAAGGATGTTGCGCTCGACCGTTTCCGAGAGTGCGATCGGGATCGACGCCGAAGACGTGTTCCCGTAACGTTCGATGTTCATGATGACCTTCTCGCGATCGATCTCGAGCATTTTCGTCGTAAGCTCGATGATGCGGGCGTTGGCCTGGTGCGGGATGACCCAGTTGACGTCTTCCGTCGTGAGGCCCGCGCGCGCGAGGACGATGCGCGAGGTTTCGACCATCCGCGTGACCGCGTGTTTGAAGATCTCGCGGCCGACCATCTCGACCTTGTCGCGCTTGTCGGCGATCATGTCGCCCGTGAGCGGGTGGCGCGAGCCGCCGCCCTTGACGTAGAGCAGTTCCGGCTTCGCACCGTCGGCACCGAGCTCGCAGGTCAAGAAACAGTCCTGGTCCAGCGGCGTCCGCTCGACGATCGCGGCGCCCGCACCGTCGCCGAAGAGAATCGAGGTGCCGCGGTCGGAGAGGTTCATGATGCGCGAGAGCGTCTCGACGCCCACGATCATGACGCGCTTGAACACGCCGGCACGTACGAAACTCGCAGCCGTGGGCAGCCCGTAAATGAAGCCGCTGCAGGCGATTTCCATGTCGAAGGCCGGCTTGCCGACGGCCCCGAGGTTCGAAGCGACGATGCAGGCCGTCGCGGGAAACTGGTAGTCCGGCGTGACGGTCGCGACGATGTAGCAATCGATTTCGTCTCCGCGCAACCCCGCACGCTCGAGCGCATG
>CAZZUZ010000106.1:0-8232 GCA_964657315.1 Vulcanimicrobiota bacterium | reverse complement strand
TATTGGTTGTAGTTGACGCTCAAGCTGTGAAGTAACGGCGTCAGCGGATAGCCGGCGGCCGGCGGCGCGTTGGCGGGGACGTATACCGCGTAGGGCTGCAGGACGCTACCGTACTCGGGGCCGCAGTGCGTACTCGTGCCCTGACAGCCGGTGAACTGCCGGCCCTGGAATGGCTCGAAGTGACTAGGCAGGATACGGTCCATGTGGCCGCTCGTGGGCACGCCTGCGGGTTGGCCGTGCATGTCGTCGTTCGCACCGGCGGCGAGCTTCGTCATGTCGACGACGTCGTAGAACGACGAGAGGTCGCCCGTAGCGAGCGCCGCGGCTTGGGACGATTCACGCCAGAGCGTCGTGCTGTCCGTTTGACCGGCGAGGTTGCTGCCCACGGCGGGTTCGGCGTGGCGGAACGCGACGTTGAAAAACGCGGGCGGGGTCAGCAGCGTGCCCGCGCCGCCGGGGGAGGTCGCGCTCGAGGTCAACCCGGGCGTGAGGTAGGTGCCGGCGCTCGCGTTCCAGAGGCCGGTGGCTTCGGCGACGCGCAGCGCCGTGTTGCCGCGCGTGTCGTATGCCGCGTACTTTACGACGACCGTGATCTGGCGGCGCGGCTGGTCGACGGTGACGGTCGGGGGCGCGAGAGCGTTGCCCGTCGCGGCGTCAACGATGTCGCCCGTTGTGCCGTGCGCGGTGACAAAGACTTGTGCGGGCTCCTTAGCGTTCGCGCCGTGCGGGATCGCGACGGCGGTCGACGAGTTGCCGAGCGCGATGGTAAAGGCATAAAGCGTCGGATCGAGCATCGTGTTGAGCGTGATGCGGAACGCCGTGCCGTTGGCGACCGGTTTCATGCGGAACTCGACGAGGTCGGCGGCGTTCGCGCCGTACGACGGGTTCGTCGGATACGTGTAGGTGCCGGCAAAACGCGCGAGCACGTCCGCGACGGTTTCGTTCGTCTGCGTTGCGTCGGGCGCGGTGCCGTTCGCGCCGTGATCGTCGTAGAGGAAGTCTTGATAGAGGTACTCGCCGCTGCGATACGCGCTCGCGCCGCTGATGAGGATCGGCGTTGCGGTCCAGATGCCGGTGTTGGTCAGCGGCGCGGGGTTCGCGGCGGCTTCGTAGAGGATCGCGGGGCCGGGCGATGGGCCGGCGAACGACGAGCCCGTCGCGGGCGGCGTTGCCGGCGCGGCGCTGTTCATCGCGCCCGGCGTGGTGCCCGGCGACGGGGTCGCGCTTGCGGCGTTCGCAGGTGTGGCCGTGGTGCTCGGGCGCGCGCCGCCGCCGGAGCCGATCGTAGCGCCCGAGCCGCTGCAGGCGGAAAGTACGGTGCTCGACCATACGGCAAAGTTGGCGAGCGCGAAGAATCGCGGCGAGCGTTTCATGTTGCAGCCTGCGATTGCGTGCGTTTGGAAAGGCTTCCTATCAGTGCGATTTGCCGTTAGGTGGTGCTTCGGCGGCGCGTGTGCGGATGGATAGGTAAGGCTTGCTATCTTCGTACGTTGCTCGGGGTGGAAAGCAAAAAGCTCGCGGGGCGGCGAGCTATGGTGTCGGTTTTGGTGTCGCGCGCGTTCTTCGCGCTTCGCGCCGTGCGGCGTTTAGTTGTAGGCGGTTTTGTTTCGGCGAATGCGGTTGCCGAGCGAGATGCCGAGCGAGAGGCTTGCGAGCGTTACGGAGAAGACGAACGTGACGAACAGCGGTGCGTTGGTGACGATCATTTCGAAGCCGTTTCTCGGGCGTGCGCCCGGGCGATTTCGGCCTCCAACGGGCCGCTCGGAGATATCATCGGCTTTCGATTTCCGCGACATCATGCGAGCGAACGGAGTGTGCTGCGGCGCACGGTCAGTGGAGTTTGCTCTGCCAGTCGGCGGGGACGCGGCCTTGCGGGCCCGGCGTGGGTTGGGATGGGGGGTGGGCGGTAGGTTCGGAGAGTTTCGGGCCGTCGGTGAAATCGCCCGTACGGTAATCGTAAAACCAGTCTTCTTCGGGTTCGAAACTCGCGATGAGCGGATGGTGCGTTTTTGCGTGGTGAGCCGTGGCGTGTTGGCTCGGCGACGTGTCGCAACAGCCGATGTGGCCGCATTCGACGCAGCGGCGGAGATGGAGCCACCAGCCGCCGGATTCGAGACACTCGACGCAGCCGGTGCCGCTCGGTTTTGCTGTCATGGCGCGGACGTACCCACTTCGCGCTCGTGCTTCTCGAGGGCGGCCTCGGCCGCGCGGTTCTTCGCGAAGCTCGCCCAGTCGAGCGGGGTGCCGTCCCAGAGCGTGTCGCGGATGTCGGTCCGCGCGCCCTCGGCGAGCAGGAACGCGATCGTCGCGGCATCGTCACTCGCGGCCGCTTGATGCAGCGCGGTGCCGTGCGAGTGGATGGGAATGAAGCCGTCGACGTTCGCGCCCGCGCGTAGCGCGATGCGTGCGGCGTCGACGTGCCGGTTGATGACGGCGAGGCCGAAGGCTTCGTCGATGAGCTCTCGCGACCCGACGCTTAAGAGCTTTTGCAGTTTCGCGGTGTCGCCGAACGTGGCGGCGAGGTGCGCGTCGTCGATCGGGAAGCCGTCCTCGACGAGGACGTGCAGCGGCTCGTAGAGTCCGTGCGCCGCCGCTGCGAGGATGGCGTCCTTGCCGGGCGTGGCGCCCGCAGCTCGCAGCACGCGCATCAGGTCGCGCAGGCGGCCCTGTTCGATCGCGGGCCCGCTCGTCATCGTCAGCGCGAGCGCGTAGTCGAGGTCGCGTTTTTCCACGCCGCGCGCGATCATCGTCTGCGCGATGGCGGCCACGTTCTTCGGCATGACTTCGATCGTCGTCGGGTTGTTGGCGACATACCAGAAGAGCATCGGGTCGCGGAAGTAATCGGCGCGCCTACGTTTGCGATACGCCTCGGGGCCGAGGTTGCGTTCGCGCAGCAGACGCGGCTCGCGATCGAGCAACGTTTCGAGCGCGGCGACATCGCCGCGATGGATCGCATCGACGGCGCTGCGGAACGCGGCGTCCTTCACGAGCGTACGATCGAGGAGTTCGACGAAGCGGTCGCGTTCGGGGCGCTCGCTCTCGCGCGCGATGTGCAGCGGGGTGCGGCCGCGCGCGTCGGTCACCCACTCGAGCGCGCCGCCTTCGATGAGCGCTTCGGCGACCTCGGGTGAGGCGTGGCGCACGGCGGTGTGCAGCGCGGTTTCGCCGTCGATGAGGATCCGGGGATTATCGCCGCCGGTCAAGGCTTCGCGGACCGCCGCGACGTCGTTTGCGTAGATCGCGGCGACGAGCGGCGTCGCGTATTTTTCGCAAGCGTCTCTCGGCATGGATCAGCCGGCGTGCATACCTTCCACGTCGTAGTTGCCGGCGTCGACGAGCTTGCGCGTTTTCGAGCCCATCATCGCGTAGAGTTGCTGCGGGATCGGGCCCGTGCTTTCGATCGCCGGAAAGAAGTCGCCGTGCAGCGCGTCGACGATCTCTTCGCCGCTCCCGGCCGCCTTCTCGGTGACCGCGAGGACGGCGTTGAGTTCGCCGCTCGTGCCGCTCTCGCCGCGTTCGTACAGCGCGATCGCGTACTCGCCGAGTTCGCCCGCCGCGACGGAGACGGCGTACTCTTCGAGGTCGTCTTCGAGCAGCTTGCGCAACGCGTCTTCCGCGCGCGGCACGGCTTCCGCGACCGCGTCGATGAATTGCCGCACGGTCATGACGGTGCGTTCGCAAGCGGCAAAGGTTCAGCCATGTAGTTGCGGCTTACCAGAGCGCGCCTTTGCCGAAGGTGAAATAGACGATCGGGCCGATGCCCCAGAGCAGCAGCGTCGCGAGCGCCCAGATGATCTTCTGCGTGCCGCTGAGGTCGTCGCGGCCGGCGAGGTTCACGTACATCAACACGACGGCGACCGGATGGAGCACGATCGCGACGAGGACTTGCAGAATCCACTTCATGTGCGCGCACTTTCCCGAAAGACGTCCGGGTCCTCGCGCTCGCGTTCGGCTCGCTTACGGCGAGGCTTTCGGGTAGACGAGGTCGACCCTCGCGACGGTGTCGCCGGTCGCGTTTTGGAGTTCGAGCGAATCGAAGCGGCGGCTCGGCTCGGCGAAGCCGGTCGAGATTTCGCCGCGCGCGTGCAACGTCGCGAGATCGACGCGTTCGCCCGCGATCTTTGCGTACACGTGCCAGCCATCGGCGTCACCGTCCACGATGACGTACGTCCACGCACCGTCGCGCGCGTAGATCGCCTTCGCCGACGCGATTCCCGCCGTTTTCGGCACGAAGCTCGCCTGCAGGAAGTGCGATGTCGCGAGCGTTGCGAGCGCGACGTCGTCCGCGTGCGCGCTGCGCACGAGCTCGTGGTTTCGAATGCCGAGTTGCAGCGACGTGGCGAAGAGGATGAGCGATGCGGCGGTCGTTAGTTTCGCGAAGGTCGAAAACCGCGCATCGCCCGCTCGCGACGGACTCGTGCCACGCGTTTCGAGCGTAGCACTTTCATGCCATTCGACGTCTGCGCGTGCGAGCGCGACAAGATCCGCTTTGCCGACGGCGCGCGAGCATTCGCCGCAGGTCGCGAGGTGCGCGTCGACGCGTTCGCGCTCGCCTTCACTAAGGACGCCGAGCGCGTAGAGTTCGGCATCGACGCCGACGTGTTCGTTCATGCGATCGCACCCTTCAGCTTGCGCAATCCGAGGAGAGTATGCGGGGAGCGCGGTGCGCTGCTCGTTCGGGAGCGCGTCGAGCACGCGCTGTAGACGTTTGCGTTCGGCCGGATCGGCGAGTTCGACGTCATACGTCCGGGACGGCGCGCGCGCGGCACGCCGTTCGTAGGTTTCGCGGCGTGACGTCGCCCGTATGCACGACGATCGGGCCGCACGGGCGGCGCGCATGGGCGGTCGCCCTTCGAGCGGCGGGGTTCGCTCGAGGTACGCTTGCCGAGGCATCATCCGATGACTTTGGGGTTGTCGACGTTACGCTTTGTCGCGATGGAAGGGCGGCGGGCGTCGTTCGCACCCTGGGGGTTGAGGGTTGCGGACGCGCCGGCTCCCGATATACAAAACCGGCTCGGAGGGAGCCGGTTGGAAAGGCTTGGTGCACCGCGAAGGACTCGAACCTTCAACCAATTGATTAAGAGTCAACTGCTCTACCATTGAGCTAGCGGTGCGCGGTTTTGCGAGTTCGACTCCTCGGATTGCTTCCCTCCGGCGTGGCGGGTTCGGCGATCGTCACGATGGGCTTGGCTTCGAGGGTCCGGATCGCTTCGGGAATCGACGCAGCGATCTGCGGCCGTTCTAGGAGGAAGCCTTGGGCGTACTCGCAGCCCAGTTCGTATAACGTTTGCAGCTGCTCGGGCGTTTCGACACCTTCCGCAACGACCGTTACCTTAAACGCGCGGCCCAGGGCGAGCAGCATGGTGATGATCGGCTCGCTCGCGAGACCCGTCCCGTCGCCGCGTACGAAAGAACCGTCGATTTTGAGCTGATCGAACGGGAACGTCTGCAGGTAGCGTAGCGAGGAGTAGCCGGTACCGAAATCGTCGATGGAGAGCAGCACTCCGGCTCGCTTGAGACGATCCAGGGTCCCTTCGGCGTATCGGTCGCTTTGGAGCACCGCGGACTCGGTGACCTCCAGCGTGATGTCCCCCGCGTGCAAGCCGAAGCGATCGATGGTCTGTTCGACGTAATCGCAGTAGTCGAGCTGCAAGAGTTCGCGCGCCGAGACGTTGACGGCGAGATGCGTATTGTCGAATTCGGAGTGGTCGCGGCGCCAATCGGCGAGCTGCGCGCACGCACGCTCGAGCACGAAACGTCCGATCGGAACGATGAGGCCGATCTCCTCGGCCACGGGGATGAATTCGACCGGCTGGACGTTTCCGAGCGTCGGGTGTTCCCAGCGGAGCAGCACTTCCATACTCGTGACCTTTGCGGTCGCGATCTGAATTACGGGTTGAAAGGTGAGGTAGAGTTGGCCGCGTTCGAGGGCGCGGCGAAGCTGCGCGGCGAGGACGAGCCGTCGCGTTGCGGCTTCACGCATCGTAGAGTCGAAGACCGCGCAGCCGACCTGCGCTTTCGCCTTCGCGAAGTACATCGCCGTATCGGCGTCACGGACGATCGCCCCGACACTCTCGTACGGCCGGTCGCAGATCGCGAGGCCCGAGCTCACCGTAACGTACACTTCGCGGCCGCCGATGTCGAACGGGTCGGTGAGCTTCGCCGCGAGGCGGTTCGCGTAGGCGATGAGGTCGTCGCGCGAGCCGCGGCCTTCGAGGATCAGCACGAATTCGTCGCTGCCGAAACGCGCGACGAAGTCGAGCGGCCCGATGGCCGCCTCCAAGCGTCTGGCCGCCGCGACGAGCACGTGGTCGCCGATCTCATGGCCGAGGCTGTCGTTGACGACTTTAAAACCGTCGACGTCGATGAAGAGAACGCCGCGCGGACGCTCGGTCTGTCTGCGATGCAGCCCCATCTCTTCCATACGTTCCATCAGGAAGTTCCGATTGGGCAGATCGACGAGCGTATCGTAGCGCGACTCGCGAAGCAGCCGCTCCTCGGTCTCGCGGCGCTCGGTGATGTCTTTGATGATCGATAGCGCGTAGGGCGCCTCGCCCGTATGGTCGTGGACGAGCGAAACCGAAACGTCGAGCCACTGGCGGCGGTCCGGTTTCGACGCGTCGATTTCATAGCCGAAGCCCGGCAATTGCCCGTTGACGAGCTGGTCGAACTCCGGATAACGCGCGCCGAGATCGTGCGCGGACGCGTGCGGGAACATCGAGGACAGCGCGTCATTTTTTCGCGCGACTTTCCCCTGCGTATCGAGCACCGCGACGCCGAGCGACGCGCGATCGAAGACCGCCGCGAAGCGCGCTTCCGAACTCGCCAGGGCGTTTCGCATGCGCTCGGTCTCGAGTTCCGCGCGTTCCCGGTCACGCTCTTCGCGCAAATTCGAGAAGTCTTTCATGTTGTTGGCGATGACGGAACGCGCCAGCAAAACGGCGATCGCGATGGGCACGAGCATGGCGAGAATACAAATCGCCCAAATAAAGATCAGCAGATGCTGTTCGTCGGCTAGGCGATCTTTGAAGAGGCGTAACGCATTATCGCCGGCGAGCGACTCGAGGCCGCGCAGGCGCGCGGAGATGCCGCCGGCGAGGCTCTTCTGCTTCTCCAGACCGGCCGCGTCGGAAGCGTCGACGTTTGCGTAATCGTCGAGGGCATCGGAGACCGCCTGGACGTCGGCTTTCGCCGTATTGCCCGGGGCGAGCGCGTCGTACGCGCGTCCGAAGTCGTCGGAGATGTCGCGAAACGCGTCGCGCGCTCGCGCAGGAGCGTTTCGAGCGACGTTGGCACCGACGTTCGGAATCGCAAAAACGTAGGCGTCGAACAACGACTCCGCGGCGTCTCCGGTTCCGGCGCCGCTACGCGTGACGTTCGCCACCTGCAACGAGAGCGCCGAAAGCGCCTTCGTCATCTCGGTCAGATGAACGCCCGCGCCGTCACTTTCAACGGCCGACTTCCAAGCAAGGTCGAGCTTCTGCAGCTGCTCGTCGGTTCCGTACTCGGCGCCGCGGCCGTACGCGTCCGTATCGAGGCGCAAGATCGCCGTGGTGACGGCCGCGCGCGCCGCCGGATCGAAAGGCGCGTTCGTATTCGCGCGCCCGAGCAACGGCCGCATCGCGTCGACGACGTCGCGCAGGTCTCGCGCGAGCAGCATCCCGTCGATATGACGCTGCGTCGTCGAAATGTCCGCATTCTCTCGCCGAACGAGGGCGTTCGTGCCCAGAATCATCGCTACGCCGATGACCACGACGAGCGCGACGATGTACGCGGCGCTTATTGGATCACGAGAGAAGTATCTTAGGCCGGTAGTCGAGATGCGTATGGCTACTTGTGTCCTGGCAACGAGCGGAACGCTTTCGTTCGACTACGGCGCGGCGCTAACATTTCGTGCTCGACGCGACCCCTGGCCCCATTGCTGACAGTGACCGCCGACGTTAAAGGATCAGCCTTCTCGCGACCGCGGCGATGCCTGCAAAAGGCAATCACGGCTGCCGTCGGTATTTAATCGAACAGAACGGTTCGTCGGGCGTTACCCGTTTCGGCTATGGCTTTCTTCCGAAAAGCGCCGGACGAAACGTCCGCTCCGGAGTTTCACCCAGCGTCCGAATACCATTACTAATCAACAATGGCAGCGGCGCCGGAGTCTTTTCGAACACGAGCGTAGGTAAAAGTGCGCCCTCTGGGACTCGAACCCAGAACCAACGGATTAAAAGTCCGATGCTCTAA
>CAZZUZ010000105.1:0-8237 GCA_964657315.1 Vulcanimicrobiota bacterium | reverse complement strand
AAGACGACCGTCGAGTTATTTTCACCGCCGATTTCGATCAGCGTTTGCAGGTAGCGTAATTGCATCGCTGCGGGCACCGAGGCGAGAATCGTCGCGGCATCGGTCAGCGTTTGCGCCGCTTGGAATTCCGCCTGCGCATGGATCACCTTGGCACGGCGATCGCGTTCGGCTTCGGCCTGCTTCGCGATCGCTTTGACCATATTGTCCGTCAGCTGTACGTCGCGAATCTCAACGTTCGAGACGTCGACACCCCATTCTTTCGTGCGCGTGTCGAGTATCGCTTGAATATCGGTATTGAGCTTCGTGCGTTCGGAAAGCAACTCGTCGAGTTCGTGCTGTCCTAAAACAGAACGCAACGTCGTCTGCGCGAGCATGTTCGTCGCTGCGATGTATTGCTCGACATCGATGACCGCTCTTGCAGGATCGACGACGTGGAAATAGAGTACCGCGTCGACCTTCACCGATACGTTGTCTTTCGTAATGAGGTCTTGCGTCGGAATCTCTTGAACGATCGTACGCAAATCGATACGAGCGATCTGCTGGACCCATGGAAAGAGAACGATGAATCCCGGTCCGCGGACCTTTGAAAATCGACCGAGTGTAAACATGACTCCGCGCTCATATTGGCGGAGCACTTTGAATGCCGACTGCGCGAAAAACGCGAATACCGCTACGATGACTATGGGAATGATGACGGCCGAATACTCGAACATGATTCGATCCTAGCATCGCTCCCACCGATAGCCTATCCGCAAAAAACCGGATACTTCATGTAGCGATCGAATTTTGCGAGCGCAGCGTCGGCGCTTCTGCGACGCGCCTACCCTTTGCCGCGAACGATGGCGACGGGAACGGTGGCACGGTCTAGCACGGCTTCGGCGACGCTGCCGAGAAAGAATCGCCGTACACCGCGCCTGCCATGCGTCCCCATGATGATCGAATCTGCATCTTTGGACATCGCCACGCGCAAAATGGTTTTTGCCGGTGGTCCACACGTGACGACGGAGTCGAATGGTACGTTACGAGCTGCGGCATGCGCCGATGCCTTACCGACTATGTCGTTTGCGCTTGCATGTAACTCCGCGAGCGTGGCCCCCAAATCGGTTCCGAGATACTGCGCTTCGTCGATTATCGCCGCTGCATCGGATACCGTGCAGAAGATCAACCTTGCCCGTATTACCGACGCGTACGTGATGGCGAACGTAATCGCGACATCGCTCGGATCCGAGTCGTCCACTGCGACCAAAATCGTCTTTCCGTCGGCCTTCCCCGTCTCCGGCAAGGTCGGCACGACAAAAACGGGTACGACGCTTGCGCGCAGTACGCCGTTCGTAACGCTTCCACGAAGCGCGCACTCGACACGGCTTTCGTGCGAAGCGCCGATGACGATCGCATCGAACGCGCCTTCTCTGCTTCGCGCGACGATGGCATCCGCCGGAGCGCCTTCGAGCATCGCAGATGTCGCTTCGACTCCCGCGCTAGCGGCACGATTGCGAACGAGCGCCAATGACTCAATTCGATCGAACACGTTACAGAACTCTAGTCCGCTTCCGGTTCGCGTAGCGAGCTCGATGGCGAACGATATGGTCGCATCGTCGACAGCTGCATCGCCGATGGCAACCAGCATCTTGCCGAGAAAAGACGTCCGTTCGCGAGAAACCGTTCGCTCGCGCGCGGTTGCCGGGGTCACGGCGTCGACCGCATCGCGATACGCGGTTTGAGCGAGGTAAAATGCGGACTCGGATGGACGGTATGACCTACGGCCACGCGCGATTGCTTCAAGAAAGCCTGAAAGCGTTTGACGAAGCGATTCGGTGTGCCGCAGCTTTCACAACCAAATAATGGCCGTGAATCCGCAAGGATCGTATAGCCGATATTCAAGACGGCTTGGAACGGCCGAAAGCCGAAGAGACTCAGTGAGAACAGTCCTGCAAACCACATCGTATTCGGTAACTCGCGAAAGACCTCGGCTACGGCTTCTCCGCCCGTACGCATCGAACCGTCGGGCATGAGGATGTGAATCGTAGCGTAGGCGTCCCAAATATCGAGTTTGACGTTGAGCGCACGCAAAGCTGCGGGATCGTCCCCGATCGGCCGCACGACCAGGACGCAATCGCGCGCTGCCGAGTGCCGAACCCAGCGTGCGATCGTGCGGCAAACGGCACACTCGTCGTTGTATAGGAGCGTCGACATCAGCGAAACGGCTGCGTGATGGCGCTGCGGATCGCGGCAACGTTCGGCCGAGGACCTTCGCTACGCCCCACCTCGAGGGCATTTTCGAACATGATCAGCGTGGGCGTCCCGTTGATGCCGTACCGGTCCGCAAGGCTTTCATCGAGTGCCACGTTGACGCGGTAGACGTGCTCGGTGTCTTTTACGGCGTTGGCAACTTCTTGCAAGACCGGTTCGAGCGCGCGACAGTGAGAGCATCCGTAGGACATGAACTCGACCGCAATCGGGCCCGGCGAGTCGAGGACCAGTGAGGCAAAGGTGTTGCCGGTGACCGTCGTGATCGAATCGGCTTGCGCTTGCGTATCTCTCATGTTGTCTAGAGCGTATCTCGCAAGCGTGGAGACCGCTATCGTTGGAAAGTGGGAACTCCCACGACCACAACGGGAACGTGGCTTTCGCGCACGACCTTCTCCGCGACGCTTCCGACGAACCAACGACGTATGCCACGCCGGCCGTGGGTTCCGATCGCGATGAGGTCCGCCTTCGTCGAGATGGCCGATGCAATGATCTGTTCCGCAGGCGGACCGGTCGCGAGGAGCATTTGGGCACGTAGTCCGGCCATCTCGGCACGCTCGACGGTAGCCTTCGCCAGCCGCTGGGCTGCGTGATGATCTTGTACGCCGGCGGGTCCATCGGTGCTTTCCGCGACCGCGCAGATCGTGAACGACGCGTGGTTCGCGGCGCCGAGCTTGAAAGCAAAATCTCGCGCGGCATCGCTCGGTTCGGAATCGTCGATCGCGAGGAGAATCCGTTCGAAGGCTGCGGGAGGTAGCTGCGCCCCGAGTGGAACGACGAACACCGGAATCGAGCTCTCGCGCATGACCCCGTCGGCAGTACTCCCATCCATGAATCGCTCGAAGCCCGAAGCACCCGCCGTCCCGACGATGACGGCATCGAAGCCGTGCGCGTTCGCGCAACTCAAAATCGTTTCAACGGATCGTCCGTAGAGCACCTCAGCCGTCGCTACGACGCCGCCCGACCGTGCCCGTTCCCGGGCTTCGTCCACGACCTTCTTCGCCGCCCGTTCCAACTCGTCCAAGAGCGGCATCATCATCGCGCTCTCACCTTGAGGCGTGCAACAGGGCAAGAGTGCCGAATCGCGATCGAAAGCTATGCAGAATTCGATCGTGCTGCGAAAACCTCGTGCCAGGGCGATTGCGAAAGCGACTGCGCGATCCCCGGATTCCGACCCATCGGTCGCGACGAGGAATCGTTCGAGCAGTCTAGGCCGTCGCGTACGATCGGCACGAGTGTCGAGCATGTGGAGATCGTAGAGGGACATTGTCGGCGGCGTCTATCGTGGAATATCGGGATGCCGCAGAGCACGTCACTACACCGTCCGCGTTCGGTGACGGGAATCCGTCCAATGCACGATAGCGCACCGTTCGACGGCGCGATACGCTAGTGTCGGAGGATCGACAATGCCGGAACTAGTCATCAAAGGGCTTCGAGCCGAGCTTGCCGCGAAGTCCGCGACGATCGAGGCGCTTATGGAAGGATACGATCTTTCCACGTTTCCCATCGTAAGCGGCCTCGCTTTCGACGTAATGTATCGGCCGGCCGAGACGCTCGAAGTTGTCGGAGGCGACTGGTATGACATCTTCATGCTTCCCGATGGCCGCGTTGCCTTCACGATAGGTGATGTGTGTGGTCGTGGCCTCGGCTCGGCCGTAAAGATGGCTCAAGCGCGGCAGGCGGTTAAGGTTGCGGCTTCGCTCGAAACGGGCAATCCCATGCCCTGCGCCGTGCTCGAACAGACCAATGAGGTGATCTTTCTCAACGATCACGACGTGAAGTTCACGACGGCGATTTACGGCCTCATCGACTTGACGACCCGCAAGGTGACGTATGCGTCGGCCGGTCATCATCCGCCCGTATTGGCAAAAGCCGGCGTTCCGGCTGTCGTCATGCCCAATCACGGCTTTCCGCTGGGCGTCGAGCGGCAATTGCCCGATCTCATCCGGGAGCACGAATTCACTTTCGAATCCAACTCCCTCTTCGTCATGTATACCGACGGGCTCATCGAATTCAGCCACGATGTCGAGGAAGGCGAGACTCGGCTCCTGCGCGCCGCGCGCGAGGCGGTCGAAGCGGCTACGTCGACACCGGCCAACTTCATCGCCGAACACGTCCTGAGTGATGTGCCGGAATATCAAGACGACGTTGCGGTGCTCACGATATTTTTCGAATAGCGGGGGCCTGCCCGCGTCCATCGACCTTTCTTACCGAGTCGTAAACGACCCGACCGTGCCGTCGATCTGCTCCGGACACGGCTGCGAGCCGTCGGGCGAAACGTACGTCATCGTATATCTCGTCGCCGGGTTCAGCGTCGGAATCGTCACCTTGCTGAAATACGAAACGGGGTCGTACGTCGGCAGAGCGCTCGGGGCCGGGTTCGGCACCGCGGACACCGGCCCGACGGGAAACGCCGACGCCGCGCCCGCCGCCTGCAGGTAGAATTTCCCGTGCGTGACGTCCTGACCGACGTAGATCGCGCCGATATCCGCTGGAACGCTCGTCGCATCCGGAGCCGGAATCGCGAGCCCCGGTGGGGAGTACATAGCCGCGCCGCAGTTCCGGCCCAGCATAGGCGAAGAAGAACACGCAGCAACGCCAAGCCCCGCACTGCCCGCGAAAATCACCAAAAGAACCATTCTACGCATGAAAAACTGAAGTAGCCCAAATGGGTCAGGCAATCCTTCAATCGTTTTAATCCGCTAAGGTAATCACCACGTCCGCAAGCCGGGTGCCAAGTAGTGATGCTGGCCGAGTTGTTCGTGTATCGGACCCGCGTAGGCGATGACGGCAATCGCCACCGCGAGAACTGCCCACAAGCCTAAGCGATCGAGCACCGCGGGCGTCGCCATCGCTTCCGCATCGACCGAGGCGAAATGGAAGCTCGGCGCGACATCGCGCGGTTTGCCGTTGAAACGCGTCCCGGCGGCGACGTAAACGAAGAGCAAGATGCTCACGAACAGGATGGTCCCGCCGACCGCGGCGCCGACCATCTCCGGATGCCACGCGTTGGCCGCAGCCGCGCCGAGATAGCTGACGTCGGCCGTGCGGCGCGGCGAGCCCAACAATCCCGCCCAGTGCATGGACGTCGACATGATCGTCATCCCGATGAACCAGAGCCATACTTGGACGAGGGCCACCTGCGGAGCGAACAGCGGCCGTCCGGTGAGCGCGGGTACGAGGCCGTAAGCCGCGCCGATGAACGTCAGAGCGACCGGACCGCCGACGGTGATGTGGAAGTGGCCGACGATCCACATCGTGTTGTGTACGAGCACGTCCATGTCGTACGAAGCATTCACGATACCGCCGAACCCGCCCGGGATGAACAGCAGCATTCCGAGGGCGGGCGCCGCGAACACGGGGTTGCGCCACGGAAGCCAGCGTATCGTCTGGACGATACCGCGGGCTCCCGCTTTGCGCGCCGCGATCTCGAATGTCGCAAAGAGTGCGAAGGCCGTCATGAACGATGGAATCACGACACCGTACGTCAGCAGCATATGGAGCCACTTCCAGCCGGCTGAAATGCCAGGGTCGGTGAATTCGTGATGTATGCCGACCGGAGTCGAGAAAAGTAAGAGCAAGATGAAAGACAGCCGAGTCAACGCATCGCTAAAGATGCGGCCGTTGAATGCGGTCGGTACGACCGTGTACCACACGAGATACGCGCCCATGATCCAGAAATACACGAGCGGATGTCCGAAGTACCAGAACAGCATGCGCGTGAGCTCGACATCGATGCCGGGTGTCCAGCCGAGCGACCACGGAATGAGGAGATACATTTCTGCGACGAGGCCGAGCGTCGCAACGATCCACATGACGAACGTCGTGGTCGCCATGAACGCAGGCAGCGGGATGCGCGTCTGGGGATTCTCACGCTTGAACCACAGGACGTTGAGAATGATATCCGCCGCGACGCCCCACGTGCCGAGAATCAAAATCGTCGCGCCGATGTAGAATGCGGGACTGGCTTTGAGCGGCGCGTAGAAGGTGTAGAGGACGCTCGCATTTCCGCTCAAGATCGTCGCCGCCGTCATGACCGTGCCGAACAGCATCACGGTGTAGCTGATCCGTGCCAGGAGAAGCGGACGATTGAAACGCGCGATCTCCCGGTACGTGGAGAACGTGCACAGTCCCGTAATGAAGAACGTCGTGAAGACGAGAGCCATGAGGACGCCGTGCGCCGTGAGCATACGATAGTAATCGAACCACGCCGGCATGACGATGAAGTTCGCACGCGAGAAGCCTTGCAGCAGGCCGAAGAACGCACCGAGCGTCAGAGCCGCCGTGGCGGTGTAGATGTGCCAGAGGATCAGGACGTTTTCCCGGGCAGTCGTCGTCGAGAATCGGCGTGGCGCGTAGGGAGTCGGAAGGACGCCGTTGTCGGCGAGGTCGCGTTCGAGGATCCTCATTTGACCGTCATGCTCGCGGCCATGTTCTGATGACCGATGCCGCAGTATTCGTGACAAGCCACGAGATATTTTCCCGGCGTTTCGAACGTATGAGAAACCGCGCTGACCCAACCGGGCGTGACCATCGTGTTTATGCCGGTGAGCGGAACGTAAAAGCCGTGCTCGACGTCGGTGCTCGTGACGTAAAATGTCACTTTCGACCCTCGAGGAATCGTAATGGAACTCGGCTCGAACCCGAAGATGTGCGCGACGTAGTACGCTTCGTAAACGCCTTTCGAAATCTGACGGAGTCCGGGATGATCGAACGGCGGAGTAACCGACACTTTCGTCGGATCGATGGTTTGCACGTTGCTCGGCGGTACGAAGCCTTCGACGATTGCGGCGGTCGTAATCGTCGCGAGCAAAACGACCAGTATGGCTCCGCCGAATACGAGCCAGAGTTTTTCGAGTTTGTGAATATGCACGTCAGGCCTACGAACGAGCCTGTAAGAGAAAAAACATCAAGAACCAGCCGAGGAAGATGCATGTGGCGAAGATGAGGACGAATCGTATCGTGAGCGGGAGCGGTTCGTCGGTCGGCGGGACGCTCATGAGCTCGATCCTTTCGGTCGCGACTGCGCGAGCAGTCTCAACGCGACGGCGGCGATCGACGCGGCGAGCAGAAAGAACAGCACGACTGCGGCGATGACGGAAATTCCGCCGCCCCGTCCGCTGCAAGCGGCACCGGCGCTCGCCATCAGACGCAAGACGACGCGTTGAATCGGACTCGAAGGGAGAGCGGCTAACGCACGAGCTTCAGCAACCACTCCCGCCGGCGACCATCCGGCACCGTCTATCCGATTCAAGATCACACCATCGCGTGAAACGAACGCTACGAGATCGGTATGACCGATCGCGCTCGTGTTCGACCGTTCGAAGGCGACGCCGAATCGTTCTTCCATCGTCACGACGGCTGTGGGATCCCCGGTCACGAGAGACCAGCTCGGCGACCGTGCACCGGCTGCGCCGGCGTAAGCGTTGAGCACGCTTTGGCGATCGTAGACGGGGTCGAGCGTGACTTCGACCAGTCGAATGCCGGAGCCACGCAACAAGCGTTGCATCACGGCGAATTTCGCCGTGACGAGCGAGCACATCGTCGGGTCCGGACAACGCGTGTAGGCGAAAGCTACGATCGTCGGAAGCACGGCCGCGCGCAGCGAGATCCGGCGGCCATGCTGATCGATCAGCGGCACGTCGGGCACGACGTCGCCGATACGCTCGACGGGAACGAACGGTCGAATGGCGGCGGACGGTGGGGACGCCGTCAATATCGCAACATGGCAAGGCGCTCTACTTTGTGCTTCTCGTCGTCCCGATAGTCGTTTTCGACGAAGATACGAATATCTTGGAGCAGGTTGCGTGCCGTTACGTTCGCGATCTCTTTACCGGCGACGAAGTCGAATGCGTCTCCGAGGGCGCCGAGGGGTGCATCGTAGGCACCTTTGAGCGATAACGTAAACGAGTCATAGTCGTCTTCGCCGCCGACATTGAGTTCGCCAACGAATAATGGAAAAGGTCCGGGCTTTTCCGGAGCCCATTGAA
>CAZZUZ010000104.1:0-8254 GCA_964657315.1 Vulcanimicrobiota bacterium | reverse complement strand
CTGGGACCGCGAGATCATCCGCGGCTCCTTGGAGGAGCGCGCGTTCACCGTCTTCTACCTGGCCGACGGCCATGCGGTCGCAGGCACAACCGACGAGGTTGTGCAGTCCAGCGTCCTCACGAAGCTGTACGGGCGCCGGGTCGACGTGCCGTCGGCCGCGCTGACGCGCGTGGCCCTGCGCGAAGGTTCGCTCGTCGTCAATTCGTCGCAAGGGGGCGGCAGCAAAGATACGTGGGTGCTTCAAGGATGACTCGCGCAGCATGCTGAGCCGCGTCGCCAATTCGTTCTACTGGCTCGGGCGCAATGCCGAACGGGCCGAACAGATCGCGCGTATCCTCGACGTCAACTACGTGCGCTCGACCGATCTCTACTCGCAGCGCGACGGGCGCGCGGAACACCTGTGGTCCTCGGTCATGCAGTCCGCCGGCTTCGTCGCCGAGCCCATCATCCCGAAGAACGGCAAAGCCGCGAGCGAAGTGTTTTCGTTCTGCGCGTTCGACGAGCAAAATTCCACGTCGATCGTTTCGGCGGTCCGCATCGCTCGGGCGAACGCGCTCGGCATCCGCGCCGAACTCACGATCGAGGTTTGGGAAGTCATCAACGTGCTCTACCTCTACGTCGGGCGGCAGAACTTGCGTTCGGTGCTCCGCGAGGGTCCGTCGAAATTCTTGCGGCACGTGCGGGACTGGATGCAGGCGTTCGCCGGTATCGCCGACGCGACGCTGACGCACGGCGATAGTTGGAACTTTCTGCAAGCCGGCCGATTCATCGAACGCGCGTACATGACGACGCGCATCATGCGCGCCGTCGACGTGCAGAACGAACCGTGGCACGAGTCGCAACGCCTGCTCGAGATGTGCTGCGCGAGCACGCCGTTCGCGCACTTCTCTCACCGCGCGCCCGAAGCGCGCGACGCGCTGGACTTCATCACCATCAACGCGGAGTTTCCGCGTTCGCTCCGGTTCTGTATCCGCGCGATCGAGGAAGCGCTGCTGCGGATCTCGCGCGGCTCGCGCGGAACGTTCGCAAACGCCGCGGAGCGGCGGCTCGGACGGCTGCGCGCGCAGTTCGACTATTCGACGATCGAGGAACTCATCGCGGGCGGCGTCGACGAGTTCGCCGCGACGCTGCAGCACGAACTCGAAGAACTCTCGTACGAGATCGAAGACGCGTACTTCCCGCGCCGTCTTCCCGAGCCGGTCGCGAGCTAGGCGGATTCTTGGAATACACGATCGACCATCAGACGACGTACTACTACGCCGAACCCGTATACGAGAGCTACACGGTCATCCACTTACATCCGCGTAGCGATCACAATCAATTCTGTACGCGCTACGTGCTCGAGATCTCGCCGCGCGGGCGCGCGCACCAGTATACCGACCGCTTCGGCAACGAAGTCCAGCACTTCGCGCTCATGCCCGCACACGCGTCGCTGTCGATCGTCACGCATTCCAACGTCGTGACGACGCTGCCGCACGTGCCGGTCGAACCGCATCACGCGACGCGCGCGCTGCTCGTTGCTGACGAGAACTTGTCTACGCTCTACGACTTTCTGCACGAGAGTACGTACGTGCGCTTCACCCCCGAACTCGAAGCGTTCTCGACCGAAATCGGCGAGCCGGGCGAGGCGATCGGACGTTGGTGTCACGAGGTTTCGCGCTATATCAACGGCGCGATGCGTTACGACGGCGATGCGACCAACGTGCGCTCGACCGTGGTCGAGGCGCTCGAGCAGCGCGCCGGCGTCTGCCAGGATTTCGCACACATCATGATCGCGCTCTTGCGCGCGAAGAACATTCCGGCGCGCTACGTCAGCGGATATATCTTTCGAGGCGACTCGCAAGTGCTCGGCGCGGAGGCCTCGCACGCGTGGTGCGAGGCCTATCTGCCGCCGTACGGGTGGGTCGGTTTCGACCCCACGAACGACCGGCTGATCAACGATTACTTCGTCAAGGTCGCGATCGGCCGCGACTACCGCGACGTCAGCCCCGTACGGGGCATCTATCGCGGCTCGCGACACGCCGAGATGAGCGTGAACGTCGCGATGGACGTTCTCGCCCAGCAACAGCAACCGCAGCAGTAACGTCATGCCGAGCGGAGCGCCGCGAGGCGCCTGATCGGAATACGCGACTTACCGCAACGCGTGTAAATCCGGTGCCGACCGGCGAAGTGCGGTCGGATTGTGTAGGTGTGAGGGTGCGATCTTCGGAATCCGGACCGCGCCGTCGAAATGTGGAACCGAGCCGCCGCCTTGACGAAGGCGCTTTGCCTCGGCCAGCATGCGGCGTCCGATGTGCGGGAGCCGCTCGTCTCGGGCCGATCCGTACGGATGGGCGACGACGCGGTAATCGAATGCGAGCGAATCGCGTCCGCCGTGCGCTTCGCGAACGGTGAATCCGGAGGCGCTGCGCGCCGAGATATAGAGCCCGTTGTTATCGCCATAGGGCGTGAGAAAAACCATGTAACGCGCCGAGCCGTCGGTCGTGGAGCGGAAGTCGTCGGGAATGCGGACGTTCGCCACGCCTCCGGCAAGCTGCGCGGTACCGAGATCTTCGACCGTCGATTCACTTTGCTGGGCGGAGTACGTCGCGACGTCGGCCTGCGGATTGCGCGTAACCGAACTGATCACTCCGGAATGCTGGATGTTTCCCGAACGGTCGACGCTGAAGTTGATGGTATCCGAGTTGACGTTTCCGGCGGAAGCGGCGATTTCGAGATCGCCGCTCGTGGTATTTTGCGCATTCACGACGAGCGTCGGTAACTGGCTGTCGTTCTCGATCACCGCCCCGATGTCGGAGAACGAATACCCGTAGAGACCCGCGCCGTCGTTTCCGAAGCCGAAGATGCCGGCGTATCGCGAGACGGGCTGGCCCGACGTTCCGTATCCGATCGCCGTCCCCGTATCGTGTATGTTGACGCCGTAGAGTCCGACGCCGGCCGTCGACTGCGCTACGCTGCCGGCATAGAGCGCCGGAGGAGCCGTCGCTCCGGGGGTGGCGCCGGAGAGGTCCACGCCTTCTAGCCCATATCCGCTCACGCTCACACCGTACGTCCCGATGCCGCCCGCATTGTTGATGCCGACGACGCCGCTCGCGGCAGACGAGCCGACGGCGGAATGAACGCCGTCGCTGTTCGGATTGTTCACTTCGAGCCCGAAGCCGTTGGCGGAGTAGGCGAAGATGCCGTCACCGCTGCCTTGCGCGAACGCGAGAGCCGCATTCGACGATCCGGTCGACTGCGCGTAGACCCCGTTGCCGCCCCCATCGGCCAAGAATTCACCGCCGTTACCCGAGCCGCTCGCTTCACCGTACACGGCGGCCGCACTCGAATTCGAAGAGGACACGCCCTCGACACCGATTCCGGTACCGCCGGCCAGACCGAGGATCGACGGCTGCGTGCCCAAGCTTTCGCCTGCCACGGCATAACCCGTCGTAGAGATTCCCGCGACGCCGATTCCGAACGTAGAGCCGGACGGATTGTATTCGCCGAGAATGCCGAACGGAAGTTTGATCGACGTGTTGGCCGACGACGACACTTCGCCCTGAAGCGCGCCGCCGCTCGACGTGCTCTGTACGAACGTCATCGCTCCGCCGGAGCCGGTCGTCGAGGTCACGGCGAGACGGTGAAATGTTGCCGCGCCCGCCGCCGACGTTGCGGCGAGCGCGATGCCGGCGCTAAAGAGTGCGCGGCGCGAGAGATGAAGGGTCGGTCGGAGCATGGGCGGTCCTCACAAGACAAGCCCCTCGTCCGTACGCTTGGGACGAACGGCTGGAGTACTGAGCACGCCTATCGACGCAAGCGTCCCGAAACCCCTTGAATCGGATCCGCGCGCCTGCGCTGCGCCGCTAGCGTGTCCGGTGCTCTACGAGATCGTGTAGCACCGGCGACTCGTGCGACGTGACCAGTTGCGTGCGGTGCAGGTACGGATCGGCGACCCGTGCCGAGCCGTCGAATACCGGTTTGCCGGTGAGGCGATCGGCAGCGACGCTTCCGTGCGGCACGATCCGCCGGTGTTTGAGCTGCGGCAGGCGCTGCCCCCGTCCGGTTCCGTATGCGTGCGCGACGACGCGATAATCGAAATCGAGGGAGTTGCGGCCGCCATGCGTTTCGCGTACGACGAAACCGTTCGCCGTTCGCGAGGCGACGTACAGACCGTTCGTGTCGCCGTACGGCGTAAGGAATACCATGTAGCGCGAAGAGCCGTCCGTCGTCTTCTGAAAGTCGCCCGCAATCGCGATCGTCGCATTCCCGTTTATAAGGCGGGCACTGCCGAGATCTTCGACCGTCGCCTCGGTTTGCTGCGCCGAGTAGGTGGCGACGTTCGTATTCGGGTTCTGACTGCCTGAGTAAAAATACCCTTCCGTGAACGTGTCTCCGTTTTGCTGTACGGCGAAGGTCGCAGACGTGCTAAAGATATCGCCGCTCTCGGCGACGAAAATGAAATCGCCCCCGCTGTTCGTGTTGCGTGCGTTGACGAGCAGCGTCGGCAATTGTGACGCGTTCTCGACGATCTCGCCGTAGTCGTTGTTCGAATATGAGTACACGCCGGGGCCCGCATTTCCGAAACCGTAGACGCCGGCATCGAGACCGTAATTCGGACCGTAATCCCTATCCGAGCCGATGTTCACGTTCACGCCGTAGACGCCGGGGCCGTGCGTCGATTGACCGAACGCGGCGGCATAACGGTACGGCGGGTCGCTCGCCGTCTGCACCGTCGTCGACTGATCGAAGGCTTGCATGCCGAACCCGGTCGCGCTGATCCCCGCGATGCCGTTGCCGGCAGCATCGTTGATGCCGGCGACCGCGGTCGCGTTCGTATCGACTTCGCCGTGCACGCCGTCGGCGGATTGCGAACTCGCGAAAATGCCGAAGCCCTCATTCGATGAGGCGAAGAGCGCGGCTCCGCTTCCATCGGCGTACAGCGTCGCGCCTCTGCCCGAGCCCAATGCTTCGCCGAAAAAGGCTTCTGCCGAGGATGATTTCGGCGTCGATGCTTCGACGCCGACACCGGTGCCGCCGGCGAGCCCGAGAACGGATGGTTGATTGCCTAAGCTTTCGCCCGCGACGGAGTAGCCGGTCGTCGAGATGGCGGCTACGCCGATGCCGAACGGCGGCGACGACCCCGCCGGATTATATTCGCCGAGCACGCCGAACGGAAGCTTGATAGACGTGTTGGCCGAGGAACTGACTTCGCCCTGAAGCGCGCTACCGGCGGCGGTACTTTGCACGATCGCGGTCGCACCTCCGGACCCAGCCGTCGAGGTCACGGCAAAGCGATGATACGTGGCGGCTCCCGCCGCAGAAACGGTGACCGCTGCGGCCAGGGTGCCGGCGAGCACGCGGTACGAGAAACGAAAAGGCAGCGCAAGCATTGAAACTCCTCTAGAATCGCTGAATTCTGGGAGTTCTATAAGCGCTAGCAGGTCGGAAACCCCTCAGTTCGGCACTGTGTCCCAGAGAGTGCTAACATGAACGATGAGTTTTTCGCCGAGTTCGATGCGATGTTCGCAGACTTTGCCCGCAAGGCGAGACCGGGCGATTTCGCACCGAACGCCGACGTGTTTCTGAATCCGTCCGGGGACGTACTGACCGTCAACGTCGAAATCGCCGGCGCCGAACCCGCCGAACTGCGCGTTATGGTCGAGGAGCGTAGGCTGTACGTCATCGGCAGGCGCATCGATCGCGATCTCGGCGCCCGAGGCTCCGTCATGATGAAAGAGATCGCTTACGGCGACTTCGTCAAGAAGCTCCATCTGCCGATCGCCGTCGCCTATGAGGAAGCGACGGCCGCATATCGCGACGGCATCCTCAGCATCCGCCTCCCCGTTTCCGAGCATTCGCCGCTGCCGGCGCGGCGCACCGAAATCCGCATGACCGTACGAAGGACCCCCGCCTGATGGCTACCACGAAAAAAACGACGACGAAACGCGAAGCGAGCGACGAGCGACCGGGCGTGCTCGGCATTCTCCCGCTCCAAGACGCGGTGCTGTTCCCCAATACGGTCATTCCGCTCGCCGTCGTCAAGAAGCCCGGCATCGCACTCGTCGAGGAAGCCCTTCGCGACGGCCGTCCCATCGGTCTCGTAGCGCTCGTCGACAAAGACACCGAAGATCCGGGTCCGGGCGACGTTCGCCGCGTCGGCACGATCGGCACGATCCAACGCATGATCAAAGTCCCCGATGGCACGATTCGCTGCATCGTCGGCGGCAACGGCGTCTTCGAGATCGACGGCTTCACGCAAGAGACGCCTTATCTCGCGGCGACGTACCGCGAACTGCCCGACGTAACGAAATCTTCGGGCGAACTCACCGCGATGCACCGCAACCTCGCGACGCTCTTCTCCAAGCTCATCGGCTATCTGCCTCAGGCGCCGCGCGAGATGGAGATGGAAGTCAACAACATCACGGACTCCAATTTGCTGACCTACTTCGTCGCGAGTTCGATGCGTCTCGACACGGCCGACCGGCAGACGCTCCTCGAAGAGCGCAACACCGAGAAGCGCATGCGCAAGCTCACGATGTTGCTCACCAAAGAGCTCGAAGTCGTCGAACTCGGCCACAAGATCCAGTCCGACATCCAGCGCGAGATGGAGAAGAATCAGCGCGACTTCTACCTGCGCCAGCAACTTCGTGCCATTCAAGAAGAACTCGGCGAGACCGACCCGCAGCAAGCCGAAACCAACGAACTGCGCAAGAAGATCGACGAAGCCGGACTGCCCGAAGACGCCAAGAAAGCCGCCGACCGCGAACTCGACCGGCTCTCGAAAGTGCCGCAGGCGAGTCCGGAATACTCGGTGATCCGTACCTATCTCGATTGGATCACGCAGCTGCCCTGGAACGTCGCGACGACCGACGCCATCGACATTCCCAAGGCGCGTGCGATCCTCGACGAGGATCACTACGACCTCGAAAAAGTCAAGGACCGTATCGTCGAGTATCTCGCCGTCGGCAAACTCAAGAAGAAGCTCACGGGGCCGATCCTGTGCTTCGTCGGGCCGCCGGGCGTCGGTAAGACCTCGCTCGGACAGTCAATCGCCAAAGCCATGGGCCGCAAGTTCGTGCGTCTCTCGGTCGGCGGCGTGCGCGACGAAGCCGAGATTCGCGGACATCGCCGTACGTACATCGGCGCGATGCCGGGCACGATCGTACGCGCGTTGCGCGACGCGGGCACGAAGAATCCCGTGATGATGATCGACGAGATCGACAAAGTCGGGTCCGACTATCGCGGCGATCCGCAGTCGGCGCTGCTCGAAGTGCTCGACCCGGCGCAGAATAATTCGTTCCGCGACCACTACCTCGACCTGCCCTTCGATCTCTCGCAAGTGCTCTTCGTGTGCACCGCAAACGATCTCTCGACGATCTCCGGGCCGCTACGCGACCGCATGGAGATCATCCAACTCTCGGGCTACACCGAGTTCGAAAAGCTGCAGATCGCCAAGCGCTATCTCGTGAAAAAACAGCGCGAGGCGAACGGCCTGCGCGAGACGCAGGTGCAGATCGGCGATCCCGCGCTCAAGGCGATCATCAACGACTACACCCGCGAAGCCGGCGTCCGCAATCTCGAACGCGAGATCGGGACGGTCTTCCGTAAGATCGCACGCCGCATCGCGGAGGAGCCGCGTTTCAAGGCGCGCGTGAAGCCCGAGATGCTCGTGGACTATCTCTCGAAGCCGCGTTTCTACAACGAAGTCAAGAAACGCACCGCTTCGGTCGGCGTGTCGACGGGGCTCGCGTGGACGCCGGTCGGCGGCGACATCCTCTTCATCGAGACATCGGTGATGCCGGGTACGGGCAAGTTCGTGCTAACGGGTCAGCTCGGCGACGTCATGAAGGAGTCGGCGCAGGCCGCGATCTCGTTCCTGCGTTCGCGCTCGAGCGAACTCGGATTGCCCGAAGACTACTTCGCAAAGCACGACCTGCACATTCACGTGCCGGCCGGAGCGACGCCCAAGGACGGCCCGTCCGCGGGAATCGCGATGGCGACCTCCATCGTCTCGAGGCTCACCGATACCAAGGTCGATCCCAACCTCGCGATGACGGGCGAGATCACGCTTTCCGGGCAAGTCTTGCCAATCGGCGGACTCAAGGAGAAAGTCCTCGGCGCGAAGCGCGCGGGCATCTCGAAGATCGTGCTGCCCAAACGCAACGAGATCGATCTCGACGACGTGCCCAAGGAAGTTCGCGATACGATGACGTTCGTCGCGGTCGAAGAGATCTCGGAAGTCTTCGAGCAGGCCTTCGGCAAGCGCGTCATC
>CAZZUZ010000103.1:0-8399 GCA_964657315.1 Vulcanimicrobiota bacterium | reverse complement strand
GGATTGGTTCTGTGAGGATTGGTTCATGGAAGCGCGGATTAATATGAGGGCATCCCCGCTCGCTGCGGCCGTCGTACTTTTTACAGCCGTCTCCGCGATCGCCGTACATGCCGATAACTCAAACAACGTTGTCACCTACTCCGTCCTCAATGCCGGGCAGTCAACGAGCCCAAAGCTGACGGCTCTGCAGCGAGCGTGGCTTGCTCGGATACATCGCACGCCTGCTTACAGGCCGTATTGGAAGCGTTTGCGATATTCGATGGTGCCGCCCGGACAACTTCCGCTCATCGTTTACCTCCGAGGCGGCGACCTCGATACCGTTGTCAACGCTGACTGCACGTTTCGGTTCAACAGCTACACTGGTCTGACGCAAAGCATACCAGGCGACGTCTGCACCGGATCGAGTTCTCATTTTTTTGAGTGGGATGTCGCTAAATGACCAAGCGGCCGGGTGCGATTTCGCCGGGCCACCGTGTATCGGCCAAAAAGAAATCGCGGATTCGTTCAACGGTTGCGATCGGTTGCCGCACCAAACATTATTCGGCGACGTTCAGCGATGGTTGACAACACGAAATCGTTGTAAGGCAGGCTTTTTCACCACCAGGGCCTCAGCGACGAGAGTGGCGTAAATTCGAATCGCACTCCCCACGCGTTCGAATGCGTACTGCTCCGTTCGCTTCATACAAAGTTCATTCGATGCGATCCGCTTCGTAGCAGCTTCGTTACGTACTTAAGGTTTCCGGCGCGAGCGCAACGAACAGCGGCGCTCTGCATCAACGTTGGGTAGGAGATCTCTACGAACAGCAACGGGAGCGGCCAGTAGGCGTTTTTGGCAACAGTTACCGTTACGGATCAACAGTTTCATGCGAAGCAGTAGACGATGAACGCCCCTGGGAGCCAATCCGGCTTACCCCGCCGGGCGTCGGTCGGCGCTTTGGCGGGTAACGTCGAGATATGAACACTACAGACTCCGTCGTGGCCGTCCAAGAGCGCTTCGGCAAAGCCGTGATGAGCGGCGATCTCGATGCCTTCGACCAGCTGCTCTCGCCGAGTTTCGTCGATCATGATCCGGCTCCCGATCAGGGGCCGGGCGTCGAGGGCCTCAAGGGGTTCTTCCGTACGTTGCGTGCGGCGTTTCCCGATTTAAAAGTCACGCCGGTCCACGCGGTGCCGACGGACGATCATCTCGCGATCGCGTACACGATCGAGGGGACGCATACGGGTCCGCTCTTGGGCATCCCGCCGAGCGGCAAGCGCGTGAAGGTTCGCGGCATGCAGATTGCGCGGTACGAGGGCGGCAAGATCGTCGAACGCTGGGGCAGCTCCGACCAGCTCGGCATGCTGCAGCAGATCGGCGCGACCTCGATTCCGGCCTAGGTTTCGCATCGCGGCCGCTTGTGCGGCCGGAGATCCGACGACGAACGGATCATCGTTACGATGGTCCGTCGTTGTTACGCCTCGAGCGTCGGGACGGTTGATTTCGGAGGGTTCACGTCGATGATCGATGACGACCGGCTCGTCGAGCTCGAACGGATCGCCGCGCAGATGACGGTGCCGATGCTCGACAATCACAACAGCGATTGGGACGCCGAGGCGACGGCTCGGGCGTTCGAGACGATCTTTACGGCGATCAAAGTTGCCTGACCATGGCTTCGATCTCGCCGCGGCGCTCGCGCGCTATCGTGGCGCGACCGATCGCGAACGGGCGATGGTCGCGCGCTTTACGGATTTTCTCTCGTCGCACGACGACGCGTTCAAGCGAACGCTCCTCGTCGGTCACGTGACGGGATCGGCGTGGATCGTGTCGCGCGACGGGACGTTCGTGCTGTTGTTGCATCACCGCAAACTCGATCGCTGGCTGCAGCCGGGCGGACATTCCGACGGCGACGGCGATACGTTGCGCGTGGCGCTGCGCGAAGCGATCGAGGAAACCGGGCTGACGTCGCTCGTGCCGGTCGACGGCGAGATCTTCGATATCGACGTCCACGCGATCCCGCACCGCGGCGACAAACCCGCGCACGAACACTTCGACGTGCGTTTTGCGTTTTTCGCCGACCGCGACGACGTGCCGCAGCGCAACGCGGAATCGCACGCCGTCGCGTGGATCCCGCTCGCCGAGATCGAGCGCTACGGCATCGACGATTCGGTCCGGCGCCTCGTCGCGAAGACACCGTCGTTGCTCGCGTGACGACCCGAGGTTCATGCCACGAGAACGGTGACGATCTTTCGTTCGCGAGCGGCATGTGCGACGCGAGTGTCGGCGGTGAAGAGCGTCGTGCGGAGGCGTCCCGCGAGTTCGACGTATGCCGCGTCGTGAGCGGAGAGTCCGAATTGTCGAGCGCTATCGAACGTTCGGCCGAGCGAGCGCATCGGTGCCGAATCGATTCGACGGCGAGTTGCGTAGTAACCGAGCGCTGCCTCGACGGCGACGCCGTCGATCCGGCCGCAGCGTTCGGCGACCAGGAGAATATTCTCGATCTCGAACGAGAAGATCGCGGGGACGACGCACCATCTTGACTGACGGCTGCGAGCACGGCGTCGGCGGCTCTCGAAGCTTCATCTCGAGGCCTCGGCGACATGGCGACCAGCAACGCCTTCGAGACGTGCATTTATCGGTCACCAGAATGCAAGAGCAAACGAGCAACCATAAAGCCAAGCGCTTACGATTTTATGGCTAGTAGTATACCAATAAGCCCTGTTACGGCAATAAGGAAACTAGGCAGAAAATCTACTGAGACTGAATATCGTTGCAAGATATACAGAAGAAGGCGTTTTGTAATAGGCGCTGACCACTGAGTGGCTACTCCTATTGAAAAATGAATAAAAAGAACTGCAAGCTCATTGACGCCGGGACAACGAATAGTAAAAATGGCCAATAAGTGGGGGTCATAAAATAAGGTGGCCAGAATATGATCTGCGATGCGGTACTACCCATACAGAGATTCCATTCGTAACCTTCAAGCCAGTGGATCACCAGAAATTGGTTTAGACAGCCGCCACTCAATGTTGAGATCGCAGTGCTGATGTAAGTCGTAATCACCAACATGAATAAGACAAGTGAAAGCTTATTTGTATTTTTGATAAAGACTCTAGCATAACAGATAGCTACATAATCAATAATATAGTTTGAAAGAAAATTCACTAACGATAGCATTCTTTCCTCATATGTTTGTGGTATTCGAATATCGTGAGTTAAGATCTGTTGCAAGAAAATTAGAAATATGATATACACAAAATTCAGAGCAAGCTAACGTAAAAACGCTTTTGGTAAAAATAGCTGTTGACCAAGAAAACGATCTAACGCATTCTCTGCCTTCTGCACGGTCCACCAGGCGATTTCATTCCAATTGAATCCTTCCATTTTAAAGTACCACGTAATAAGCCGATCTTCGATAGACTTTTTAGCTTTGCTATCAGCAAGAAATAAAGTAAACTGAGCAATACAAGAAATCACAAAAATCACTGCTAAAAGCCACTTGAAAGTCGCATCGGCTGATACCGGGATGGGGTTCCAAGGAAATTCTCGGGGCCAGACTTTCATTTTTTAAATAAATCCCATCACGTTAGATAAGCGAAACTCACGAGCAGTTCTGGCCGCCGCGAACGGCGACATGGCTTCGACGCGCTGGTACCTCGAGCGCGTTTACCCGGCCGAATACAGAGACCGGGCGAACGACGAGCGCGAGTTCGTCGACGATGACCGCTCTAAGAGCCATTTTGCCGCGACGGAAGCGTCTACGACGATGGGCACGAACGGGTATGAGCTTCGTGCGCGAGCTCGCGACGCGTCTGGCCCGTCTCTCTCAATTTCCCCGTCCCGTGCTGCGTTTGTCGAAACGCGACGAGATCGACGACGACCTGGTTCCGCGTCCTCGTCAGAACGCCGACCGCACGCAACTCCGCGACCGCGACTGCGTTGCGAGTGATGACGATGCGTTCGCCCGTAGCCGCGCGATCGATGAGCCGGAAAAGTTGAGTCTTAGCTTCATAGATCCCGATGGTCGTATCCATGAGTCTAGTCTACATAAAGACCGGTGCGGAAGCTATTGCGGTGCGGCGATACGGTCGAAGCCCACGTACGGGCGCAATGCCGCCGGCACGACCACGCTGCCGTCGGCCTGCTGGTAGTTTTCGAGGATCGCGACGAGGGTGCGCCCGACGGCGAGGCCGGAACCGTTGAGCGTGTGCACCAGTTCGGGCTTCGCTTTGGCGTCGCGGCGAAAGCGAATCTGCGCGCGACGCGCTTGGAAATCGGTGCAGTTCGAACACGAACTGATCTCGCGGTACGTATTTTGCCCTGGCAGCCAGACTTCGAGATCGTACGTCATCGCGGCGTTGAAACCGACATCGCCGCTGCAGAGCATCATCACGCGGTACGGTAATTCGAGCTCGTCGAGCAGCGCCTCGGCGTCGGCCGTCAAGCGTCCGAGTGCCTCGTGCGAACGCTCCGGTTCGGTCAGCCAGACGAGTTCGACTTTCTCGAATTGATGCTGGCGGATGAGGCCGCGCGTATCTTTCCCGGCGGCCCCGGCTTCCTTACGGAAGCACGGCGAATACGCCGTATACTGAAGCGGTAAACTATTCGGCGCGAGGATCTCGTCGCGATGCAGCGCGGTCAGTGGGACCTCGGCGGTCGGGATCATGAAGAGCTCGCCGTCGACGTCGCGGAACATCGCATCCGCGAATTTCGAGAGCTGGCCCGTCGACCACATCGTGTCGCGCGTTACGAGATACGGCGGCACGATCTCGACGTAGCCGCGTTCGTACGCGCGCGCCAAAAAAAACGATGCGATCGCGCGCGAGAGCTGCGCGCCCGCGCCGCGCAACACCGAGAAGCGGCTCCCGGAGAGCTTCGTCGCGCGTTCGAAATCGATGATGCCGAGCGCTTCGCCGAGCTCGAAGTGCTGCTTCGGTTCGAAGCCGAGTTCGCGCGGCGCGCCCGATTCGCGGACGACGACGTTATCGTCTTCGCCCGCGCCGTCGGGGACCGATTCGTCGAGCAGGTTCGGAACCTCCGACAGCAGCTGCTCGATCCGTGCTTCGAGCGGCGGGACGAGCGCGATCGCTTCTTCGATGCGCGCGTCGAGCGCCGCGATCTCGGGCCGCAAACGCCGCGCGGTCTCGGCGCGATCGGCGGCGCGCGAGATCGACGCCGTCAAGGCGTTCTTCTCGGCGCGTAACGTCTCCGCGGCGGTGCGGGCGGCGCGCTGTTCGACGTCGAGCGCGAGCACGACGTCGACGAAATCCGCATTTCCGGCACGTCGCGCGGCGGCGGTGCGGACGCGATCGGGATCGCGTCGCAGGAGCGCGAGGTCGAGCATCGTTCCTATTCTATGACGGCGTGCCGTGCAGAGGGGCGCCGCGCCGCCGATGGGAGAAAACGAAGCTCACGATTATGCGAGATTCCGTCGCGGTCCTACCCTCGATCTCCGCGCACGACGAGGCACGCCGTGGGTTCGACGTCGCGCGGCTCCTCGCGCCGCAGCAGGCGCTCAGCGCGTATTTCGGAGCGGCCGAACTCGCGCCGCCGCGCGTCGAACGGGTCCCGCTCGACGACGCATTCGGCCGCGTCCTCGCAAGCGGCGCGGTCGCGCGCGAAGATCATCCCTCGCATGCGCGTTCGACGATGGACGGCTACGCCTTCGCGTCGGGCGACGGCGACGTCGTGCGCCGCGTCGCGGCCGAGGTGCTCATGGGTTACCCCGCGCCGCGCGCGCTCGAGCGCGGCGAAGCGTTCCGCATCCCGACGGGCGGCGCGCTCCCCGCGGGTGCCGATGCCGTCGTCCCGCAGGAAGATACGGAGCTCGACGGCGACGAGATCCGTTTTGCGCGGACGTTCGGACCCGGCGCGAACGTCACGCCGCGCGCGGAGGATATTCGCGACGGCCAGACCGTGCTGCCGGCCGGGCGCCGCATCGGCGCGCCCGAACTCGGCGTGCTCGCGACGCTCGGGATCGCCGAGGTCCCCGTCTTCCGCAGGCCGCGCGTCGCGATCGTCTCGACGGGCGACGAACTCGTCGATCCCGGCCGGCCGCTCGAGATCGGCCAAGTCCGCGACTCGAATCGTTACGCACTCGCCGGGTCGCTGTTCGCGTTCGGTGCGATCCCGGTCCATTTTCCGCGCGCCGCGGATACGCCGGAAGCGCTGCGCGCGCAGGTCGCGGCGGCGCTCGACGACTGCGACGCGGTCGTGCTCACCGGCGGCTCATCCGTCGGCACGCGCGATCTCGTGCCGCGTATCGTCGCCGAACTTCCCGCACCGGCCGCGATCGTGCACGGCATACGCGTTAAGCCGGGCAAACCGACGCTCTTCGGAGCCTCGGGCGGCAAGCCGATCATCGGCCTGCCGGGCAATCCGACGTCGTCGCTGATGATCTTCGAAGCGGTCGCGCGGCCGATCGTCGTCGCGTTGACGGGCGAGACGCCCGCGCCCCCGGCGGCCACGCGCGCGATCGCGAAGAGGGCCTTCGCGGGCCGCGCCGGGTGGACGTGGTACGTCCCCTCGCGGCTCTTCTCGCAGGGCGGCACGCTCTACGCGGAACCCCTCGTGCTACGGTCGGCGCACACGAGTCTGCTCGCCGGCGCGGCGGGCTATGCGATCGTCGGCGAAGAGCCGGCGCGCATCGAGGCGGGCGAACCGATTGAGATCCATCACTTCTCCGCGGGCGGCGCCCCGATCGAGGCCGCGTGAACGCGAACGTCCGAATCCGCATCCTCGTCGGCGCGGCCGCGCTCGCGGCCGTGTTGCTCGCCGGGTGTTCGCAACGCCAGCTCGATCAGGCCGGCACGTCGGTCTCGAACGCGGGCAACGCGCTCGCGAGCAGCGCGCCGAAACTTCTGGGCGAAGGGGTGCTCGCCGCGAACGTGATGGCGCGCCTCGCGCGGATCGACGGAAACTCGGCGCTTCACGTCGCGGCCTCCGCGAACGGCGGCACCGTTCGCCTGACCGGCAAGGTGCTCTCCGATGCGACGCGCGAGCGCTTCATCGCGGCCGCGCGGGGCGTCTCCGGCGTCAGCGCGGTCGATTCGCAGCTCGGCGTCGATCCGAACCTGCCCAAACCCGCCGCGGCCGTGCGCAACTTCGCGCTCGAAACCGCGGTGCACGCGAACCTCGCCGAGCAGGCGGGGATCAACGGGCTGACGCTGCACGTCGTCGCGCGCGGCGCCGTCGTGACGCTCTCGGGGACGGCGAAAACCGAGGCGCTGAAGACGACGCTCCTCTCGACGGCGCGCAAGACCGCGGGCGTCCGCGAGGTCGTCGATCGGCTGCACGTCGCATCGTGACCGTTCGTCCGGCCGCCGGTATCGCGGCGCTCCCGGCCGTGACGCCGTTCGTCGCGCCCGAAGAACTCGCGCGGCGCGTGGGCCGTTCGTCGCTCGTTCGACTGGGAGCGAACGAGAGCGCGTTCGGACCGCCGCCGGCGGCGCTCGCGGCGATGCACGCGGAACTCGCGCGCATTTCGTACTACGGCGATCCGGCCTCGCTCGAGTTGCGCACCGCGATCGCCGCGCGTCATGCGTGCGGCGTCGAGAACGTCACGGTGGGCTCCGGGATCGACGACTTGCTCGGGCTCGTCGTGCGCGCGTATCTCGCCCCCGGCGACACCACGGTCGCGGCGCACGGCACGTATCCGACGTACGCGTATCACGTCGTCGGCTACGGCGCGCGGCTCGACGGCGTGCCGTATCGCGCGGACGGAACGGTGCCGCTCGAGGCGCTCGCGGCGCGCGCGCACGAAACGAACGCGCGGATCGCGTATCTTGCGAATCCCGACAACCCGAGCGGCACGTTCGCCGATCGCGCCGCGGTCGCCGCGTTTCGCGCGGCGCTACCGGACGATTGCCTGCTCGTGCTCGACGAAGCGTACGGCGATTTCGTCCCCGCGAGCGAGCGGCTCGTAACCGCGTTCGACGGGTCGATCGTTTGGTTACGAACCTTTTCGAAGGCGTACGGGCTTGCGGGCGCCCGGATCGCGTACGCACTCGGCGCGCCCGATCTCGCCCGGACGCTCGCGAAGATCCGGCTGCATTTCGGCATCAACCGCCCCGCGCAAGCGGCGGCGCTCGCCGCGCTCGGTGAAGACGCGTTCGTGCGCGACGTCGTCGCCGAAGTCGAACGCGGCCGCGCCGAATACGACGAGCTCGCGCGAACGCTCGGCCTCAAAACACTTCGGTCCCGTACGAATTTCGTCTGCTTCGATCTCGGCACGCGCGCGCGCGCCGAAGCGATGGTCGAGGCGTTGCTCGAACGCGGGATCTTCGTGCGCAAGCCCGGAATGCCGCCGCTCGAGGGCCACGTCCGCGTCACCGTCGGCACGCAGGCCGAGCGCGCGCGTTTCGCCGCCGCGTTCACGGACGCGCTCGACGCGCGCGAGGCATCGGTCGCCGCGTCGTGAGAT
>CAZZUZ010000102.1:0-8404 GCA_964657315.1 Vulcanimicrobiota bacterium | reverse complement strand
TACTCGCCCGTACGCAACTACAACGCAAAGAACGTCAAGGACGAAGACTTCGGTCTGCCGCCGGGTAACCCGCGGCGAGAAAATACGCCGAACGAGCCGGGGCCGTACGGCGGCATCCCCGGGATATTCAAGAAGTTTACCGACGAACGCGGGCTCAATTACGACGTCCACCTCGAACTGATCGACGGCAAGACTCTCGAGTATCAGTCGGTCTACGGTATGATCGTCATCGCGCGGCCGTGGAATCAAGTCGTCATCCAAGACGAAGCGATCCAGCCGCTGCCGGCGTCCCGCGGCGGCAAGATCGACAATTTCCTCGAATTCGCGACGGCTGCCGAGGAGAAGATCCATAGCGTCGATCCGGAGGCCGCCGTCTTCCTCTATCAGACGTGGACGCGTGCGGATTTCACGTACTTGGCGCACGGTCCGTATCACGGCGAGTCGATCGACGTCATGGGCCGCGACCTTCACCAGGCCTACTACAAGGAATTTGTTACCGATCGCCACTTCCAAGACGTCGCGCCGGCGGGCGATGCGTGGCTGCTCGCGATGTCGCGCGGCTACGCGCAGAGCAATCCGTACGCACCCGAGCCCGGGCGGTTCGATCTCTGGAGCGGCGACGGTGCGAATCCGAGCGTCTACGGCGCATATTTGAACGCCCTCGTGATCTTCGAAACGGTCACGGGTCAGAGCGCGACGTCGCTCGGTTCGCATGAGACCGCGGCGCGGGATCTGGGCATCTCCGGCATCGAGGCATCCGAACTCCAGGACGTCGCTCACGCGCAATGCCTCGCGGCCGCGGCCCTGGGCCGCTGAGCTTCGGGCCGCAGGGCAAACGCCGCCGGGCGCGGGATTGACCGCGGGACATGGGTTACGTCTTTTCCGCTTTTTGGCAAGGCCTGGTGGCCGGTGCCGGAGCGAAGCCCGGAGCCGCCGTTCCGAAGCCGGCGTTTGCCGGGTTTTTCGCAAGCGTCGCCGATGTGCTGTTCGCGCTCGGCTACACGCTCGCGGCGATCGTGGTGCGCGGCAAGTCGCCGCAATGATCGCGCGTGCTCTGCGCGCGTTGGCGCTCGCGGCGGGCACGTGCGCCTTTCCGCTTTGCGCGATCCCGCTTTGCGCCGACGCGTCGGACTTCGGCCCGGGTGTCGTTACGGCAATCGTGCGCGATACGGGCGGAAAGCCCGTCTCGGGCGTACTGGTCGTCGCGCAAGGTCCGTCGCGTCGCGCGGCGACGACGTCGGTCGCCGGCATCGTCACGCTCGTCGGGTTGCCGACGGGCACGTACGACGTCAGCATCACGCGCGCCGGGTACGGCGCGGTGCTGCGCCGCGTCGACGTTTCGAGCGATCCACAGACGAGCGCGCTGCAGATTTCCGTCGCGCGCAACACGCTCGCGCAGTCGCAGGGCGTCGCGAGCGACATCGAGGCGATCGCACTCGGCGGGAAGGTCGACGCGCTCGTCGGGAACGTCGTGGAGACCACGCGTGAAGCCGAATTGTCACCCGTTCGCGGCTCGCTTTCGGGGGCGGCGCCGACGCTGCTCGGCACGTCCGCAAACGAAACCCGCGTCGAACTCGACGGTATCCCGATCGCAGGCGGTCCGGCTTCGTTTGCGGCGCTGCGTTTTCGTAACGCCGTCGGCCTCGATTCCGTCGACTTCGAGCGTGGCCCCGTCGTCGTCTCGCCGACGCTGCAAGACGCGATTGGCGGCATCGTCGACTATCGCACCGCGAGCTTCGATACGCTCGCCAATCCCGTGGGTGAGATCGGTTACTCGTCGACGTTCGGATCGTTCCAGCACGTCGGCACGGTACGCTCGTTCGGGCCGGTAGGGGTCGTCGCGGACGCGGTGACGGGCGGCGGTGAGAACCGGACGCAAACGCTCAAAGCGCGCTTCGAGCTCTCGCATACGACGTCGCTCGACTTTGCGTCGTACGGGTCGCAGTCGTCGACCACGATCGGGAACGTGAACGTCGCGACGGTCGCACCCGCCTATTGCGCGAACGTGAGGACCTCCGCAGGCACCGCAACGTTACAGGTCCGGGCCTTCGGAAGTTCCGTCTCGACCGCGAGCGATCTGCCGCTCGCGCTCGCCGGCACGAACGAAACCGATCGTACGCGCGGCGTCGCGGGCAGCCTCGATCTGCCGCTCGGCGAGAACCTCGTGTCGTTCGCATTCGACCGCCGTAGCGATTTCTGGCTGTTGCCGCAGACGACGGATGACGCGCTCGCGCGCACCTATACGAGTTTGAGCGCGCGCGGCGAATTCCAACTAACCAAGAGTAGCCGCTTCGAGCTCGGCGACGAGTACGCGGGCGGAACGTCGCTGCAGCAGCGCAACGATCCGCACCTCGGCATCGCGATCCATCCGACCGACCGCGTGACGCTGCGCGGCTCGGTCGGGAGCAGCTACGCGGTCGCGCCGGGAGATCTCGTCCTCGCGTTGCCGGATTCCGGTGCCCCGCTGCGGCCCGAGACCGCGTTCGGCTATCGCGCCTCGATCGACGACGACGTCGACGGACTCGACCGCATCGACGCCTCGCTCTTCGACCTGCGCCGCTTCGACCGGTTCGCGACGTATTCGGCGGCGCGCACGTTCGGCGTCGATGTCGGCTTCGCGCACCATCCGCTCACGGGCGGCCTCGGCGGCGATGCCGATCTCACGCTGCAGCGCGCGAACGCCTTCGGCACCGTGCAGCCGGTCGCGCGCGTGCTCGACGTGCTCGACGGCGGATCGTTCGCGCAGCTCGCGGGCGACCCGTACTACACGTTTCATTCCAATCTCTCGTACGTCACCAAGCGCGGCTTCTCGGCCGGCTTCGTCGACACGCTCATCGGGGCGAACAACGATCTCTCGCCGCAGGCGATCGGTTTCGTCGACTTCGCCGCGAACGTACCGCTCGCGAATGCCGGCAGCGTGCGTCTGGGTGAGAACAATCTCTTCGGTACGAAAATTTCGCAGCCGTTGCTCGCACCTTACTATACACCGCACGAGTTTACACTCGTCTTCCGATTCGGCGGCGGCTCTCCGGTCCGCTGAAGCCGAAGAAAAGGCTCGCTTTTTTGGGTAGGGCCCGAGGGTGAATTCGCGGATCGAAGATTATGCACTCATCGGGGACGTGCATACGGCGGGGCTGGTCGATAAACGAGGATCCCTCGACTGGCTCTGTCTTCCGCGATTCGACAGCCCGTCGTGTTTTTCGGCGCTGGTCGGCGACCGAGGCAAGAGCCGTTGGCAAATTTCTCCGGTCGACGAACATGCCGACGTCAAACGCGAATACCGAGACGGTACGCTCGTGCTCGACACGACGTTCGTTTGCGCCGCCGGAACGGTCGTGCTCACCGATTACATGACGATCGGCGCGAAGTGGCCGCGCGTGATCCGGTCCGTCAACTGCGTCCGGGGGAAGGTCGACATGCGCTCGGAGTACATCGTGCGCTTCGACTACGGTTCGATCGTGCCGTGGATAAGGCAAGTCGAGGGCGGTCTGCTCGCCGTCGCCGGGCCCGATGCGCTGCTGCTCGCATCGGACGTGCCGTTCGAGGCCGAAGACTTCAAACACGCGGCGGCGTTCACGATCTCCGAAGGCGAGCACGTGTCGTTCGAACTCACGTACTTCCTTTCGTACGAAGAGCAACCGCCCGCGCGCATCTTGGGCGAACCGTTGCGCGAGACGGAGATGCGCTGGCGCGAGTTCACCGACGGCTGCACGTACGGCGGACCGTACGCCGACATGATCCGGCGTTCGCTCATAACGCTCAAGGCCTTGACCTATTTTCCGACCGGCGGCATCGTCGCCGCGCCGACGACGTCGCTGCCGGAAAAGATCGGCGGCGTGCGCAACTGGGACTACCGTTATTGCTGGCTACGGGACGCGACGTTTACGCTGTACGCGTTTCTCGCCGGCGGCTACGAGCAGGCCGCGACCGATTGGCAGCGCTGGCTCACGCGCGCGATCGCGGGCGAAGCGTCGTCGCTTCAGATCGTCTACAGTATTCGCGGAACGCGCCGCCTTCCGGAGATCGAGCTGCCGTGGCTCGACGGCTACGAAAATTCCAAGCCGGTACGCATCGGCAACGGCGCACACGATCAATTTCAACTCGACGTCTACGGCGAAGTCGTCGACCTGCTCTATTCCGCGCACAAAGCCGGGATCGAACCGAACTCCGATAACTGGTCGCTTACGAAATCGTTGATCCGGCGCGTCGAAGAGATGTGGCGGCAGCCCGATCGCAGCCTTTGGGAGATGCGCGGCGAACCGCAGCATTTCACGCATTCGAAAGTGATGGCGTGGGTTGCGGCCGATCGCGGCGTACGCGCGATCGAAGAATTCGGTTTCGACGGGCCGCTCGATCGGTGGCGCGCGCTGCGCGACGACATCCGCCGCGAGGTGCTCGAGAACGGTTTCGATGCGAAGCGCAATACGTTCACGCAGTCGTTCGGTTCCCAAGAACTCGATGCGGCGACGCTGCTGATTCCGCTCGTGGGCTTCTTGCCGGCCGACGATCCGCGCGTTGCGGGCACCGTCGCGGCGATCGAAACGAGTCTCATGCGCGACGGTTTCGTCATGCGTTACACCGACAGTCGGAAGGGTGGTCCGGACGACCTGCCTCCGGGCGAAGGCGCCTTTCTCGCGTGCAGTTTCTGGCTCGTCGACAACTACGTCATGCTAGGGCGTCACGACGACGGAAAAGCGCTCTTCGAGAAGTTGCTCGGCCTCTGTAACGACGTCGGCCTCCTGTCCGAAGAATACGACCCGAACGAAGGCAGACTCGTCGGCAACTTTCCGCAAGCGTTTTCGCACGTCGGTCTGGTCAACAGCGCGTTCAATCTCTGGCATCACGAGAGCCCGGTCGTCAACCGCTCCGACGGTCGTGGGGTCGCCTCGAACTCGTAGCGCTACTGCGGCGGCAAGACGATCTGCTTGCCGTCGTAAGCGATGCGTCCGGCCTTGACGAGTCCCGCCATTTCGAGCGACACGGTCTCGCGCGTACTCCCGATGAGCGACGCGATGTCGGCGTGCGTGAGCCGGACGTCGACGACGGTTCCCGCCTGCGTTCGCACCCCGTGCTCCACGGCGAGGCGCTCGAAGAGGTTGACGATGCGATCGGGGACTTTCGCGTACGCGAGGTCTTCCATCGCGGCCGACGCGTCGCCGAGCCGGTCGCTCAGGATTTTTGCGACGTTGAGCGCCAGGACCGGATCTGCGGAGATGAGCGCGAAGAGATCGTCCGCTTTTGCCAGGCACAGCAGACATTCTTCGATGCACACGGCGTGCGTCGTGCGCGGCCGGTCGTCGAAAAGCGTCTCCTCACCGAAGATGTCGCCCGCGCCGAGGACCGCTACCGTGATTTCTTTGCCATCGGTCGTGAGGCGCGTGATGCGGACTTTGCCGCGTTTGATCAGATAGACGACTCGCGTCGGATCGCCTTGCTCGAAGACCATCGCACGTTTCGGAAAGATGCACGTCTTGAAGATGTCGTCGCCGCCGGCGACGGCGCCGTCGCTCGCGCGTTCGAAGAGCCGGTTTTGCTGCAGATACCACACTTTATTCGCAGTCGAGTCGTCGGTTTCGCGGTCCATTCGCTCCTCCGCGCGCTGCGCGAGTCTACCGTAGGTGTGCAAGAGAACGGAAATCGTCATTCGGCAGATGATACTGCGGTTAGGACGGTGCGACGGTAAGGGGACTTGCGGCGCGCCCTTGCCAAGTGCGCCTCCATGCGTTCATTTGCCGTACTTTCTGCCGCAGCCGCCTTGGCCGTTAGCCTGACGCCGGCCGCGCGCGCGGACGACGATCCGGGTTACACGCCGGGGCCCTGGCACTACAGATCGGTCTCGTGCGTCGACACGACGGTCAAGCAGGTAGGACCGCGGCTCACCGATTCGAGTAAAGCGCCGGCGCCGGCCGACTATCAGTCCGGCGTCGAGGTGACGTTCAACACCTCGCTCGGTCTCGCGCCGATCTTCCCAAAAGAACAGGCGTCGATCGTGCACTACGGCGACATGAAGGGCAACGCGGACATGCAGGCCGAGAAGGCCGGCGACAGAGTCCAGGTGTGCTTTCTCGGCGGACCCGCGCCGACGGTCGGTTGCAATCCCGATAGCGACGATCGCGGTCGCAACTACCGCGTTTGGGATTACTCGCGCAAGGTCCAATTCAACGGGTACAACGCCGAGCATCTCTGCGGCGGTGCGTAAATCAATAGCTCAGTGAATGCGGCAGAATGCCGATGCGCCCGTACGTCGCCGGAAATTTCGACGACGGTCCCGTCGTCGGGAACGTGATCGTCGCCTGACCGTTCGACATCGCGCCCGCGATGCCGAGCGGACGGGCGTTACCGGCGCGAGCCGCCGGCGGCAGTACGTAACTCCCGAGGAGCGCGCTGATATCGAGCACGGCGGAGAACGTCGCCGTGCCGCCGCTCGCGAAAGCGCCGCCGCCGTCGGGCAGCGCCGTCGCGCCGTGTCCTTGAATCGCCACGGTCGTCGTCTGGCCGTTGTCGCACGTGATCGTGCCGCGACCGACGGCCGTTTCGAAATGCTTGGACCAGCCGCGCATGCCGAAGTCGAGCTTGCAGAGCGTCGTGTCGGCTTCCGCGGCCGTGCCGAGCGAGAGCAGCGCTCCGAAGAGAACGCCGCACGCGAGCATCGCTGAACGTACCATGACATGAGTCTACCCCGAATCGGGGCGTCCGCGGTTGCGCGGATTCACCGCGAAATGGTATCGTCGGCGGCGTGAGCACCGCGCCGTCGAGCACGCCGTCCCGCCGCCTCGCGATCGTCGCCTGCATGGACGCGAGGCTCGACGTCTACCGGATCATGAACCTCAAACCCGGAGAGGCGCACGTCATTCGTAATGCCGGCGGCGTGATGACCGAAGACGCGCTGCGCTCGCTCGTGATCTCGCAGCGATTGCTCGGCACGACCGAGATCGTGCTCGTGCAGCACACCGATTGCGGCATGCAAAAATTCAAGGACGAAGAACTCGGCGACGCGATCGCGGCCGACGTCGGGTATCGCCCGCTCTTCGCATTTCGGGCGTTTCCCGATCTCACGAAGAGTCTGCAAGAAAGCATGTCGCGCATCCGTAACGACCCGTTTCTCTTACATCGAAACGTGCGCGGTTACGTCTACGATGTGGAGACCGATCGGCTCGACGAAGTACGCGCGGACTCGTCGTAACCGACCGAGGTAATGGAGCGAGAACCGGCCGTCGTCGCGGCAAAGTGCGGCTTGCCGGGTCAAGGGGCGCGTCGCGCCGCGACGTCGCAGAGCGCGCGTTCGAGTGCGAAGAGGCTCGTGCCGATCGTGGGTGCCGGAGGCGACGTTTCGGGCTTGCCATAGGCACCGATCGCTTTGCGCGCCTGCCCGATAGCGCGGCGAATGATGCCGCGCTCCTTCGGTTCGAGTTCGCGGTCGCCGATCGTCTCGACCGCTTCATGACAACGATGTGCTAGATCGATCCATCGGCCGGGATGCTCGGGGTGATCGGCGCTCGCGACGACGCGCCGATGGATGCGTAGGGGAACCGCGACGCGCTCGAGCGAGGCGAGGTGCGCCGTGTAGGCGCGCAAGCGCCGCTCACGCTCGTCGCTCGAGACGTGGGCGTTCGCGACGAATTCGTCGAGCGCGAGCAGCGCGTCCGCGAGGCGCCTGCGCACGACGCCGACGGTGCGAATCGGGAGGACGAACCAGGTCGCGAACACCGCGCAGAAGGCGCCCGCGAGCACGGCCGCGAGCCGCTCGAAGAGTAGCGGCAACGGCCCGCTCGGGCTCGGTTCCGAGAGCAGCGCGAAGACAAGCGTCATGCCTGCGGCCCAATACGCGTAGTTGGTTTCCCGCAGCCAGAGGGCGACGAAGAGCACGCTGAAGATTCCTGCGGCTTCGGCAACGCCGTGCGGCCGCCAGACGTGAATCGCGAGCGTCGCAGCGGCGGTTCCGGCGAGCGCGCCCGCCACGCGGAGAAGCGCTTTCCAGAGGGCGTCCGCGCGACCGATCGCACCGCTGCAGACGATGAACGCGGTGAGGACCGTCCAGCCCCAATGCCCGCGAAAAGTGGTGAAGCCGGCGGCGAATGCGAGCGTGAGCGCGACGGCCATCTGGAGGGCCATGCGGGTCGCCGGGCTCGGACCCGCAGAGGTCTTCGCACGCTCTGGTTTGATTTCGACCGGGGAGGCCGCGCGCGAGACGGCGCTTTGCGCGAGCGTTGCGAAGGCGATGGCGACGAACCCCGCACACGCCACGAATGCGAGATCGAGCAGCGGTCCGCGTGCGCCGGGCGTCCGCGTCGCCGGCACGACGAGCATCGCGATGAACGGCAATGCGACGAGCGAGCCGACGGCGCCGCCGCGTGCCCCGAAATTTCGCAGGTACACCGAGAGAAAGAGCGCCGTGACGAAGACG
>CAZZUZ010000101.1:0-8569 GCA_964657315.1 Vulcanimicrobiota bacterium | reverse complement strand
CTGCTCGGTCCGTGGTCGTGCGGATCGGCGATCGTCCTGGACGAAGGCGGCTTCGACCCCGTCAAGCGCCTCAACGACGTGCGCGATCTCGGCGTGACAATTCTCTGCCAGGCACCGACGGAATACCGCATCGAGGCGAAACTAGAGAACCTCGCGTCGTGGACGTTTCCCAAACTACGGCATTGTGCGTCGGCGGGCGAACCGCTCAACCCCGAAGTGCTCGCGCGTTGGAAGGAAGCCACGGGACTCACGATTCTCGATGGCTACGGTCAGACCGAAAATTCGCTCATCGTCGCAAACGTGCTCGGCACCGAAGTGCGTCCTGGATCGATGGGCAAGCCGACGCCGGGCCACGACGTCGACGTCGTCGACGAAGACGGCAAGCCCGTCGCGCCGGGCGTCGTCGGCGATATCGGTTTGCGCGGGCAGCCGCCGACGCTCTATACGGGCTATTACAAGAATCCCGAGGAGACGGCGGCGTCGCGCCGGGGCGAGTGGTATCTCACGGGCGACCGCGCGCGCAAAGACGACGATGGCTATTTCTGGTTTGTCGGACGTGCCGACGACGTCATCTCGTCGGGCGCCTACCGCATCGGGCCCTTCGAAGTCGAGAGCGCGCTGCTCGAGCATCCGGCCGTCGCGGAGTCGGCCGTCGTGGGCAGTCCCGACGCCGATCGCGGCAACATCGTCAAGGCGTTCGTGGTCCTGCGCCACGGCTTTGCACCGAGCGACGCGCTGGTCAAAGAACTGCAAGAGCACTGCAAGACCGTGACCGCGCCGTATAAATATCCGCGCGAGATCGAATTCCTCGCCGCACTGCCCAAGACGACGAGCGGCAAGATCCGCCGCGTGGAGCTGCGCCAAGCCGAACTCGCGAAAAAGGGCGCGACCGCCGCGAGCGGCTTCGTGTAAACCACGGCCGAAATCGACGGCATGAACGACGACGAGCGTCCCGATCCGGATGCCATGACGCAGCCGCTACCGGTCGTGTCGTACCGGCCGCCGCCTCCGGCCGAGCCCGTGGCGCCGCCGGCCGCGCAGAAAGCGAAAGCCGAGAAGGCGCCGTATGCGCCGATCTTCGGAAACCTTGCGGCGTATGCGTTTTCGCGATTCGCCGCGCTCGTGTTCGACTTCGCGATCGTGCCCACGATCTTCGCGTGCTTTCTCTTCAACGCGGCCGATCGCGGCACGCTCGCGTTCGCACCGCGCACGCTCGGTGGATTTACGGCGATCGCGGGGCTCGGTTTCCTCGGCGCGATCGTCTTCGCAATGCTCTTCGAGGCGATCTTCGAAACGACGATCGGTAAAGCGCTTTTCGGTCTCGGCGTCCGTCGCGGCAACGGCGCTCACGCGGGACCGCAGCGCATCGTGCTCCGCTACGTACTGCTGCCCGTCGACCTCGTCGTCATCGGCGAGATCCTCGCGCTCGTGACGCGCCGCCATCAGCGGCTCGGCGATTTCGCGGCGGGCACCGTCGTCGCTCGTCACCGTTCGGGCGGCTTCGTCACCGCCTTCGCGCTCGTACTCTTCGCAGGACTCGTCTACGCGCAGGCGGTCGCGGGCGGCGGTCTCGGCTCCATACTTCTGGTCACGACCGAGGCCTCGTATTTCGTCCCGACGATCGTGGGCAACGGGCTCGCCGCCGTCGGCCTCGGATCGCGCCCGGCCGAGCCGCCGCCGCTGCCGACCGCGAACGCGAGCGCCGTGCCGAGCGACGAACCATCGCCTTCCCCGTCCGATCCCGCGGCGACGTCGGCGCCGCCGGATGCGACGCCCGAACCGACGGCATTGCCGACGAACGTCTAGCGCCGCTCACGCGATCGCGAGCTTAGTGGAAAGGCGCGAGCTTGACGCTCTTCGCGCCGAGCGCCTGTGCGAGGTCGTAGTGCGCTTGATCGGCGATGCGGTGATAGTTCGCGTCGGCCTCTTTGCTGTAGGTCTTGTCGATGTCGCTCATGACCGCCGCATGGATGCCGTGCGTCACGATGTGGTCGAGCATGTAGCCCTCGTAATACGTGCCGTTGTAGAGGCCGAGGACGGTGATCTTTTTTGCTAGTGCCGCACCGGTGAGCGTCGGGGCGGGAAACTTCACGCCGGCCTGCGTCGCCTTCGCGACGGCGTCGTTGACGGCGAAATTTTGCACGCTGACGTAACTCGCGAATGCGGGCTGACCGTACTGCTTGATGAGCTTCGTGGCCTCGGCTGCCGTCACGTCGGGACCGGCGAGCGCTTTGAGCGCTTTGACGATGTTGAAGTCGCCCGGCGCGCCGCCCGCTACGACGAGCGAGACCGCCGCGTCGAGATCCGGGGCGCCCGTATAGATGTGGCCGTCGCCGCCCATCGTGGCCGCCGGCATGCCGTGATCGGGCCCCGGAGCCATTTTGATCTGGTTGCCGACCATGTCGTCGGCGGCGTAGACGCCCGTGCCCGCCGCGAGCATGCCGGCCGCGATCAGGGTGAGCATTGTGCGTTTGAGCATCGGACGTGTTTCCTCCGTCGAGAGACGAAAAGCCGTCACGGTCGGCAGTCTCAAGATAGGCTGCCGAACGAGCTTGTCCGTTTCTTACCCGCTCCGTGCAACTTTTAGCTCTCATGGTTCCGACGGGGCGCCGGCGAAATGAACGGCCTCCCTACTTCGCGTAAGCACCACTCATGAAAGCCGTACGACTCAACCAACTCGGTGGTCCAGACGATCTTCACGTCGAGGAGATCGACCCGCCGAAGGCCGGCCCCGGCGAAATCATCGTTCGCGTCAAGCGTGCGGCGTTCAATCGTCGCGACGTGTTCATTCCGCAGAACCTGTATCCGGGCGTGACGCTGCCCTGTACGCTCGGCTCCGACGGCTGCGGCGAAGTCTCCGAACTCGGCGAGGGCGTCTCGGGCCCGGCGGTCGGAACGCCCGTCGTCATCAACCCCGAACTCGGCTGGGCGGGCGACGGTCCGCTGCCCGAAAAATCGGGTGCGATCCTCGGCATGCCGACCAACGGCACGTTCGCGCAATTCGTCGTCGTGCCCGCGGCGAACGTCTTTGCGAAACCGGCGCCGCTGACCGACGAAGAAGGCGCGGCAATGCCGCTCGCGGGGCTGACCGCGTATCGCGCGGCGTTCACGCGCGGACGCTTGACCAAGGACGACGTCGTCTTCATTCCCGGCGTCGCGAGCGGCGTGCAAACCTTCGTGCTGCTCTACGCCAAACACGTCGGCGCGAAGACGGTCGTCACGACGGGAACCGACGAGAAAGTCAAACGCGCGCTCGAACTCGGCGCCGACGTCGCGATCAACTACAAGACGGATACCGACTGGCACAAGACCGCGCGAAAGGCCACCGACGGCGGCCCGACGCTGTGCGTCGATTCGACGGGCGGCGACACGCTCTCGAAGTCGCTCGATCTGATGCGTCCCGGCGGCCGTCTGGTTATTTATGGTGGAACGCTCGGCGACGCGAAGATCCGTCCGTTCTCGATCTTCTGGAAACACGTCGACGTGCTCGGAACCTCGATGGGCAGTCCGTCGGATTTCGCCGCGATGCTGAAGATCTTCGAAGCCGGCGTCAAGCCGGTGATCGATCGCGTGTATCCGATGGACGACGTCGTCAGCGCCGCCAAGCACGTGCTCGCGGGCGACCAGTTCGGCAAGGTCGTGCTCGCGATCGATTAGTCGGGACCGGGCAATGACCAAATGCGCCGCGCACCGGGCAGCGGCGCTCATCGGCCGATGGCCGACGATGCTCTCCGGGCTCCATGGCTAGTGTTTGCGATCGGCTCGCGTTTACGGGCAGAACGGCGGCGGGACCGGCGTCACCGGGCGGAAACCGAATTCGCCGTCGCGGAGATCGAAGAGCACGTCGTTCGTATAGAAGGGCGCGATCGCGTTCGATGAAGCCGCGGAAGCCTGCGTCGCGCCCGTGAAGTCGACGGCCGGCGCGTCGTAATACGTACACGTCCCCGTCGTCAGCGACCACGTGATGCCCGAACCGGGCGTGCCGAGCGTCGCGACGACGGTCGAACCGGGCGGAAGGGTCGCGAGCGTGTTCGGCGCGAGCGCGCCCGGTGGCGCGATCGGCAGATACAAGCGTTCGTTCTCACCGCCGCTGTCCGTGAGCACGCCGGCGGACGGGCAGCCGGCGACCGGCATAGCGCCCGGCACCGTTACGCTATAGCACCATGGCAAGAGTGCGTTACCGGTCCAAGCCGGACTGCCGTCGCTCGCGGTCGCGGCTCCTACGGTATAGAGCTCGAAGCCGGTCCGGTCGTCCGCCGTCGCGCCGACCGTGAGGCCCGGCGACGTTCCGTAATCCGACACGATGAAACCGTCCGAATACGGTGCGGGCAGCTCGGCGAGCGGGCTCGAGAAGTTGCCGGTCGCCGACGGCCGTACGCCCATGACGCCGCCGATGAGATCTTGCTCGTACTTCGCCGTCACGTCGTTGCAGTTTGCGGGCACGCCGGTCGGCAATGGAGAGGGAACGCCCGAGCAAACGGCGTCGATGATTTGAAACTTGAGCGGTTTAGCGATTCGCAGCGCTCCGCCGATCACGACGCCGGGTTGCGCGATGCCGATCGTGCCGTAATAGACGCGATCGTTGCCGAAGACGGCGGCGACCGGCGTGCCGGTGTCCGTATACGACGACATTGGCACCGAACCGAGCGCCGACGGCAGGAGCCGAAGACCCGTCGACCCGGTATCGAGCGCCATCGAGAACGGCGAGGCCGAAGGCATGGCAACGAGAATGCGCGGTTCGGGATTTGCGCCGGGCGGCCCGGCCAGGAGCTGCACGGTCCGCGTTTGCATCTGCTGCGGCGGTACGGGGTTCGCGCCGTCGTTCTTGCCGCCGCAGGCGGCGAGAAACGCGAGCGCGGCGATCGCCGGCGTGCATGCGAGACGGGAGAGGAGCCCCACCGGGGTCATCGCGGCGCCAACGCATGGCCGGTATAAAATTCGCTCGCGATCTTCCACGCGCCGTCGACTTTGACGAGCTGGAGAATCTTCCAGCCCCAACCGCCGTTGGCCGACGACGCTTCCCTCGTGACGAAATCGAGCGAGACTTGTGCGAGTAGACCGTCTTGCAAGATGTGAATGTTGTAGAACGATTGCGTGTATCGCACGCCGCTCTTGAAAATCTCGTCGTCGAAGCCCGCGAAGTTGCGGTCGTCGTACGGTCGGTCCGCCGTCGATGAAATGCGGCTTCCGACGCCGGTAAACGGAATGCGCTCGTCGAGCAGCAGCGTTTTAAATGCGGCTTCGTCACCGTCGCTCACGGCGGTCGTGTATGCGGTCAAGAGTTGCCGGATCGCTTGATCGTCGGCCGGCAGCGGCGCGTTCTTGCCGAAGTCGATACGCGTCTGAGCGCGCGCCGGTGCCGGTAGCGAGAGCGCGCATGCGGCGGTCAGGCCGATGGAAATACATAGCGCCACGTGCGCGAATCTCGAAGCAGCGAACATATCCGGTCGACTGTACGCCCGCGCGGCGCGCGCGTCAATCAAATCGGCGATCGTTTGAGATGCCGACGGACGCGCGCGGCGCGCTCACACCGGCTGCAGCTTCTTCGCTTCGGTGCGCTTCGAGAATTGCATGACGCCGTCGTTGACCTTCGAGAAACGCAGCGTCGCCATGTCGAGTGCGTAATTCTGATGAACGCGCCAAGGCGCTTTCTCGCCTTGCTTCGGTAAAATCGAAACCGCACGCTGGACGTAGCCCGAGGTGAGGTTGAGCGCGGGCTGCTCGAAGAGCGAACCGGCGTCGCGCCGCGGTACGCAAACACCGAATCCGTGTTCGTCCATGTAATTGAGCAGGCGGCATGCGTACTTTGCCGTGAGTTCGCACTTGAGCGTCCAGGAGGCGTTGGTATAACCGAGCGCGAGCGCGAAGTTCGGCACGCCGCTGAACATCATGCCCTTGTATGCGAAGGTCTTGCCGAGGTCGACCGCGTTGCCGTCGACCACGAGCTGCATGCCGCCGAGCAGCTGGACTTTGAGCCCTGTGGCCGCGACGACGACGTCCGCCTCGAGCACTTGCCCCGAGGATAGCGCGATGCCGTCGGGCGTGAAGCGTTCGATCGTGTCCGTGACGACGGATGCTTTGCCGGAGCGCAGCGTATCGAAGAGATCGCCGTCGGGAACCAGACACAGACGCTGATCCCACGGCTTGTATTTCGGCGTGAAATGCGTGTCCACGTCGACGTGCGGCCCGACCGCTTCCTTCGCGAGTGCGATGATCGCGTTCTTGACGCGACTAGGTCGACGGCGAGCGTATTGATAAAAGAAAATGCTCAGACCGATATTTTTCCAGCGCGCGAGAAAATGCGCGAACTTGGAAGGCAGGCGCTTGTGCAGCGCGTCGGCGATCGCATCGACGGCGGGCCGCGCGACGACGTACGTCGGCGAGCGCTGAAGCATCGTCACGTGCGATGCGGTCTTCGCGAGCTCGGGAATGAGCGTGACGGCGGTCGCGCCGCTTCCGATGACGACGACGCGCTTGCCGGCGAGGTCGGCATCGGCCGGCCAGTGCTGCGGATGGATGAAGCGTCCGCGGTAAGAATCCAGACCCGCCCAATCGGGCGTATATCCTTCGGAATAATTATAGTAGCCGCTGCACATGAAAAGAAAATTGCACGTGTACTGCACGACCGACCCGTCGGGTTCCGACGCGACATCGATGGTCCATAGTGCGCTCTGCGAAGACCACGTCGCTTTGTTCGCCGATTTCCCGTAGCGAATATAGCGGTCGATACCGCGTTCTCGCGCCGTGTCGCGTACGTACCGGCGGATCGAATCGCCGTCCGTGATCGACTTCTCGCCGAGCCACGGCCGGAAGCTGTAACCGAGCGTCGTCATGTCCGAATCCGAACGGATGCCCGGATATTGAAAGAGATCCCACGTGCCGCCGATCGAAGCGCGTCGCTCGAGAATCACGAATCGCTTACTCGGACAATTGTCTTGCAGGTGTGCCGCAGCCGCGATGCCGGAGAGCCCCGCGCCGACAATCAGAACGTCGAAATGCGTGTCGCCGGCGGTGGGGCCGAGCTTGCGTGCCGAAGTGGTCGTCATCCCCAACGGTGCTACGCGATGCGTGAAAAATCCGTCAACGGCTCGCCGAGCGATGTCACCTTCGGACGCGCTTCACCGTCACGTAAGCGGAGGGAAAAGAAATGTTTTCACAATTCGCAAAGCGTGCGATCGGTGCGTTCGAGCGGCGATACGGCTACGACGCATCCTACATGCGTGCGGTGGACGCGTCCGTGCTGCGCGCGCTCGTCGACGGCGATCGCGCGGCGCTCGGTGCCGGAGAACGGCTCGGTTTTGATCTCGCACGCGCGACCGTCGCACGCGAAGATGCGAGCGACATTCGCGAGGAGATCCTGCGACGGTACGGCATGAACGAGCTCACGTCGCTGGCGTACGCCATCGTCGCGGCCGGCGCGTTTCCGGCCTTCAAGTACGCGCTCGGCTACGGACACGCGTGCTCGCGTATGCAGCTCTCGGCGTGAGCGACGCGGTTGCGGCGCGCTTCGAAACGCTGCGACCGCTGCTCTTCCGTCACGCCTACCGAATGCTCGGCGAACGCGCCGAGGCGGAAGACGCGGTTCAAGACGCCGCTCGAGCGTGCGGCATTCCTCTTGCACGACGTGATGGACGTGCCGTTCGCGGAAGTCGCGACGACGCTCGGCCGTAGTGAGGACGCGGTGAAGGCGCTCGCATCGCGGGCACGCGTCCACGTTCGCGAACCGCGAGTGCGGAAAATGGACGAACTAGCAAACGGACTTCGTTTACGCGAGCGCTTCGCCGCGACAATCTTCGCGGGCGACCTCGCGCTCGTCAACGGCATGCCGGGCTTCGTGTTCTCGGATTCAGGCGGCGTTTTCCAAACGACGGCGTTGGAAATCCGCGACGATCGCATCGTCGCGGTCTATATCACGCGCAACCCCGACAAACTCGCGCGCGTAACGGAGAAATGCCGCTGAGCGTCGCCACCGGCGAGCGGATCGCGCTAGCCGCGTCGTTCGCGTTCTTCGTCGCGCTCGCGACGTTCATGGTGATCGCGCCGGAAGCATTTTACATCGGCGTTCCCGGGCGTAGCGAGTTCCGGGCCGTATAACGCGCACTTCGTTCGCGACCTCGGAAACGCCGGGCGTGCTCGTGCCGGCGCTCGTGCAAACGCTTCTCGCGACGTACTTTCTGAGAAAATCCGGTAGCGCTCGCAGGTTCTTCTAATAACGTTCTAAGCGTACGACGAGAGGGTGCCGGGTAAGAACGCGTCGTCCCATTCGTAGGAGTACGCACGCATGAAGAGTCCGATTTGCCATCTTTGGAAAATCGTCGTCACCGCAACGCTCGCAATCTCGACCTTCGGCGGCTTAGCCGCAACGCAATCCGCGCCCGCGATGGCGCAACCGTACGGCTACGGCCATCCGCATCATTGGGGCTACCACTGGCGCGGCCGCGGCTACGACCATCGCCGTTGGCACCCGGGCTACTACGGTCCGGCGCATCGCTGGCACGCCGGCTTCTGGGTGTACTTCTAGTCGAACCCGGCTCGCGAAACGTTCGTCCGATGTGGATGCCTACGCCAA
>CAZZUZ010000100.1:0-8652 GCA_964657315.1 Vulcanimicrobiota bacterium | reverse complement strand
GTCGCGCCGCTGAGCAGCACGCTGCCCGCACCGATGGAAGCGCCGGGTCCGACGTGCACGAGCGCGCCGATGTAGACGTCGGGGCCGACGATCGCCGATTCGTCGACGACGGCCGACGGGTCGCGATACGGACCGCGCGGCGCCTCGGGTTCGGCGTCCGCGAGAATCGCGGCGAGTGCGGCGCGCGTCGAAGCCACGAGGACGAGCGGTTTACGCGCGTCGGGCACGCGATCGGCGATCGCTTCTTCGGTCAACACCGCGGCGGCGCGCGACGCGAGCGCCGCACGCAGATAGCGTTCGTCGGTGGCGAACGTCAGCGCGCCGGCGCGCGCGTCGTCGATGGACGAGATGCCCCGTTCGATTTCTGCCGAGCCGTCGCCGCGAACGCTCCCGCCGAGACGGAGTGCGAGCTCGGCGAGGGTCATTACTTCGCGGGACTTTTTTCGACGATCTTCAGCAGCGATTCGACGTCGGCCGTGATGTCCTGACCGCCGTAGCCGACGTACTGACGCGTCACGACCAGGCGGTAGTGCTTCTGCTCCGCGACCTGCGCCGCGGCGTTACGCACGTCGCCCGAGACTTCGTTCTGCATCGCGACGTAACGCTGCTGCAGCCCGGCGAGCTGCTGCTGCTTGTCTTTGGTCGACGCGCTCGACCGGTTGATGGCTTGCGTATCGGACGCCAGCTGATTGGAGTAGTTGATAAATTTTGGCCAGTTCGCCTGAATGCGCGCGAGATCGATCGTCGCGATGGGCGTCGATTCGCTCGCGCAGCCGGCAAGCGACGCCGCGGCGAAACAGAGCAGGGCGGTTCTCTTCACTAGATTCTTCACTCGTGTAGGCTCTCGATGTCTTTCTCAGCGTCGGATGTTAGATCGACCCCGTTCGCGGGTGCGACGACCGCGCTGACCACGACGGTGATGCCGCGGCGAGATGCGATCGATTTAACCTCGCGCCCGATTTGCGCGACCATTTCTGAATAGAGATCGGTACGCTGCTTCTCGAGCGCGTCGATCTCTTTGCCGGCACCCGCTTGCGCGGCACCGTCGGCGCCCGCGAGATCCGCAAAGCGTTTGGTGAGATCGGCACGCGTCTTCTGAAACTGCTTGACCGTCGTGAGCGCGTCTTGCTTGTAGTCGCTAGCGAATTTCTGATGGAGCGCGACGAGCTTCTTACGCAGGTCCGGCGCGACGCTCGCGGGCAGCGACGCGGTCTGGCTATGCGTACCGCCGGGACCGCCGAGCTGCGCGATTTGACCGACCAGCGCCGATCGCGTGTCCGCCGTGCGCTTGTTGATGTTGGCGATCGTGCGCGAACGCAGTTTGCCGACTTCGGTATTGAGTTCGCCTTGGATCCGATCGTGGAGCTGATGTTGCAGCTGCGCGAGCGTCTCCTGATCGCGATTCTTCATCTTGCCGAGTTCGTCGGCTTCGCGCGCATTGACGGCGTCGAGTTGCTTCTGCACGTCGACGCGGCCGGCGTCGTCGAGCGCGAGATTCGAGGCCTTCGTGCGCAGCGCCAGCCGTTCGGCAGAATCGTCCGTCGCGAGCTGATAGGCGAAGTCGGCTTCTTTCTTCTGCAGATCTTCGGCGCGCGCGCGATACGTGCGCGTGGCCCGGTCGGCGAGCGAACGCTGCAGCGTCTTGGTTGCGGATTCGTCCTGCGAGATCAGGGTCTTGCGATAGGCGTCGAGATTGGATTGGGCGGCGTTCGCGGCGCTCTGCGCCTGCGCACGGCTAACGTTTGCCATTCGGCCCGAGATCTGGCCGCCGCTCGGGCCGCCGCCGATGCCGGCCGCCGCGAGCGCGGCGTTGATCGCGGCCTGCTCGCGCTTGGCGTACTCGGTCTGTTTCTGCGCGAGCGCCTTGTTCGTACGGTCGGCCGCGGTATCGAGTTCTTTCTGCAGCAGCTTCGCCTGTTTGCCGATGTCGGCGCCGGACTGCGCGATCTGCGGTCCGACGGCTTTGAGCTGCAGCGCCTGCACGTCTTCGTCGAGGTGCGCGAGCTGCGCGTAGAGGGGATGCTTCTTGACCAGCTCGTCCATGTAGACGAAGCCGACCTTATTCGAGCCGGGAACGGGCGAAGCGGCCTCGTCTACGGACGACGCCTGATGCGCGCACCCGCCGAGAACCGCAACGCAAAGAAGACCAGCGAGGCCGAAAGCCGCGGTCCCGGAGGAAACGCTAATTGAGCGCGCTCGTGACATCTTTCGTGATATCCGTCCCGCCATAAATCAGGTTCGAGCGATCGATCACGAGCAAGAGACCTTTCTTCTTCGCGACGCCGGCGATCACGTCGCGAGTTTTGTCGACCAGAGGCTGGATGACTTGTTTGTTCTTATCCGCGAGCGCCGCCTGATAATCTTTGAGGATCGACTGACGGTCGGTGTCGCTCTTGGCCGACTTCATCTTGCTCTGCGCCTGCTGCTGCTGGTCGGACTGAAACTTCTGGAAGTCGTCGTTGGCCTTTTTGAGGTTGGGGACTTGGTCGATCTGGCTCTGGTCGACATACCCGACGCTCGAAGGCGGCGGGGTGCTCACGGGCGGAATCGGATCGCCCGGACCCGAGAGCAGGTCGGCGACGTTCGCCGTGACGTCTTGACCGCCGACGATGATGATGCGCTTGTCGACGACGACCGAGAGGTTCTTGCTCGACGCGACGGACGCAATCGCGACCTGGGCGCGCTGAAAGAGCGGCCCGAGCGTCTCGCGCTGCCGGCTCGAGAATTTGTTCTGATACTCTTGCGCGATGCGCGCCTGAGTGTTGCCGTCCTTGATGCCGCGCACGCGCCGGGCGAACTCGCGGTCCAGGCTCGACTTGTATTGCGCGAGCGCCTTGTTCGCGTTGACGAACGACGGAATGCTCGAGAGCGCCGCTTGATCGACGTAGCCGATGTCGGTCACGTCGGCGGCGAGCGTCGCGGGCGTCGCGACGGCGACGGCGAGTACGAAGGCGCCGGCGGCTTTACGGAAGGCCGATTGAAAGTTGCGCATGTTGCTAGAAACTCTGTCCGATTCCGAAGCTCGTGTGTGATCCGCCTTTGCCCTTTGCAAAGTCGAGACGGATAGAACGGAAGCCCAGCTGAGGTACGTCGAAACGAATACCGACGCCGGCGTCCGCGCGATAGAGAAATTTGCTGTAGTCGACGACGACGTTCCCGAACGAGTCGTAGATCGGCGTGGCGCCGCGAATCGTCTGGCCGCCATAATCGGAGAACAGCGCGAGGTTGAATTTCCGGTCCGGCGTCAGCGGATAGCGGACTTCCGCCTGACCGAGAATCTCCTCGGTACCATAGAAGACTTGGCTATAGCCGCGCAACTGCTGATCGGTGAGCACGAACAATTTATTCGGCGGGATCGCGCCCGTCGCGTTGCCGGCGAGCACGTGCACGCCGAACGTCGCGTTCTGCAGGATGGGGAAGAACTTCGCGGCGTCGAGCGTCGTGATCGTGTAATGGAACTGCGATCCGATGTAGGCGCCCGAGACTTCTTCGGTCAGGGTCGTGAGCGTGCCGCGGCGCGGATTGTAGACGTCGTCGCGGTTGTCTTTCTGCAGCCCGAGTGAGAGCGAGTGCAGGTTGTAGCCCGCGCCGTTGGACGTGTCGGCGATCGAAGGCGCGATGATGCCGAGCGTCGTGCCGTTGGTCTGGGTTCCGAAGGGCGACGTCGAGAGCGCCTGGTTGTCCAGAATCGTCTGCGTGCCGTAGAGGTAGTACCCCGTCGGCAGCGTGACGTCGGTGCCCAGGCGCTGCACCGAAACTCCGAGCGTTGCGGTCAGGGTGTCCGTGAGCCGGCGGCCGAGGTTGAGCGAGACGCCGTTGGAGCGCTGGCCGTAGAGGGCCGCGACGTTGAGCGGGTTTGAGTTCGGGGTCAGGATGACCGCCGTTCCCCCGCCGGCTACGCCGGTCGCGGTCGCGCCCGCCGGCAGCGGGGTCGAGACGGTGCGCGGCGTGCCGATCGACGACGACGCCTGATAGACCTGATAGTAGTTCGACTGCGCGCTCGTGAAGATCGACGCGGCGAGGCTGTACTTCTGCAGGGTCTTCGTGTTGCCGAGATACGGCACGCTGTAGCTGATCGAACCGTCGGAGACGCGGGCGCCGCGCTCGACGCGGATCGACCCGCTGTTGCCGTTACCGCCGATGTTGTTCTCGGAGTAGGAGAGCGTGCCGGTGAGGCCTTGTCCCGTCTGACCGCCCGAGTATCCGGCGCCGACCTGGGCCGTACCCGTGCGCTGTTCCTTGACGTTCCAGTCCAGGGTCAGTTCGTAGGGCTTCTTGGGATCGGGGCCCGGCTTGGCGTTGAGATCGACCTTGTCGAAGAAGCCGAGATTCTGCAGCCGCTGGTCGTCGGTCTTGAGCAGTCCCTGCGTGATGTACATGCCGGGGCGCAGGCGCAGCTGACGCCGGATGACGACGTCTTTCGTCTTCGTGTTGCCGGTGATTTCGACCGCACCGACTTTGGCCGCGTACAAGCTGTACTTGACGCGCGCCGTGCCCTTGACGAGGTCGACCGTCGTCGGGTCGATGCCCGCTTCGAAGTCGCCGAGCTGGACGTCGTACTTCTCGTAGAGTTTCTTGAGCGTCTCGTAGTCTTTGTCGCGCGCGTCGTCGCTGTACGGCTGGCCGACCTTGAGCGAGATATTCTGCAAGATCAGGTTCTTCGCGATGAGCGGGTCGCCGACGATGTCGATGCCGCTGACCGTGAGACCCTCGCGAACCTGGAGGCTCAGCGTGCCGTCCTTGGTGATGTTGAGGCCGCTGACGTGCGTCGGGACCTGACCGCTATAGCCGATCTTGTCGTAGTACGAGTTGATCTTGAGGACGTCTTGATGGAAGGTGTTCGTGTTGAGCACCTGGCCGACGGCCGTATCCATCAGGGCCAGCAGCGTATCAGCCGGGACGTGATCGTTGCCCGTGAACTCGATGCGCTGGACGACCGGGTTCTCGATGACGCGGAACGTGATCGCGATGCCGTCGGGACGCTGACGGATGAGCGGAGGCACCTGATCCGTGAAGTAGCCGAGGTCGAAGATGTTCTGCAGATCTTCGCGCACGAGCCGCTCGTCGAAGGGCTGCCCCGCACGCGTGCGTACGACCGAGAGAATCTTGTCGGTCGGGACGTGGGCGTTGCCCGAAACGTCGACGCTGACGACGGTCGGCGCGTTCGCCGCCGGGCTCGAGGGCGCGGCGGGGATCGGCACCGCCGGCGCGGGGGTCGCCGCGGACGGCGTCGCGGGTGCGTCGGTCGGTGCCGGGGTCGCCGCCTGCGCGACGACACGTGCGTTCCCGCGCGCCGATGCGGCGTACGGGAATCCCAGCGAAAGAACCGCGGCACACGCGACTATCCGGCGCGTGCGTGAACGTGAAACCATATGCAGAAGTAGCCCTTTTGAGTTGGGACGCACACTCGACTAACGCGATAAGCGCCATCCGAGTTCTGCCAGCCCAACCTCCCTCAGCGATGAGGCGATTGTCTGTCGGCCCCCAAGGCGTCCGGGAAGGAAGCCGCAGACGGGAGGCCATTTTGTCAGCGCCGCGAGGTTCGCCCCCTCGCCGAGCGGTCCTGGCCCGGCTGAAAAGCTGTGTCTTTTTTAAACAATCTTCCGCCTTTTGTCACACCGAGACGTCAGGGAAACAGGCGCTGCAGCGAGAGCGCGAAGCCGACGGTGCCGGACGACGGTTGATTCGAGGTGAGCTTCGTCGAGCCGAAGCCGGGCGTGAGCGTCTCGGGGTTGAGCGAGGTCAGGCCGGCGTTGCCGAAGGTCTGGAAGACGGTGACCTGCGCCGCCGTGACCGGGTTCGGTTTGATCTCGAAGCCGAAGGTCTGCCGGTACGGATAGCCGATCGTCGTGCCGTACACGGCGCTGACTTCCTTGCCGAGCACCTTGCGCGCTTGCAGGCCGACGTTGCCCGTGAGATCGACGTTGACGTTGAAGTTCGTGAGGCCGACGGCGTTGGCGAAGGTCGTCTCCGCGGGCGCGAGCAGCGTGCGCGTGAACTGCGCGTTCGCGACGCCGAACGCTTCCTGCGCGACGGTGGTCGAGCCGTTATTGTAGCGCGATCCCGCGACGTCGCGCGGCTGGGCGCTCGTGTTGTTGCTGCCGTAGAGCGTCGCTTGGCCCGGCGTATCGAAGAGGTCGGTCGCGCCGAGCGCCGGCGCGTTGAGCAGCAGGCCGAGAATCTGCTGGCGGTCGTACTGCGGGTCGGAGGTCAAACCGATCGCGAGCCCCGTGACGGGACCGTGGACGTCGAGCGTGACGTCGGCGGTGCCGGCGAAATTGCGAATCGTGTTGGGGTCGGGATCGATGACGTGCGTTTCGGCGTGCGCGGTCAGGTCGGGGATGACGCCGCGATCGGGCGCGAAGCTGACCCGGCCGTCGATCACGCGGAAGACCGTATTGAAGTAGGTCAGCGTTCCACCGGTCGAGTCGAAGCCGCCGTCGAGTGCCGGCGCCGCGAGCGTTCCTCCGACGTGCAACTTGCCGCGACCACCCAGATCGACGTTGGCGCTACGGACCCGAACGTTGCGTTCGGCCGCGACGTCGAGATCGAGCGCGAGACTGTCGGGCCCGACGACGGGCTTCGCGACGACGGGCGTCGCGTCGATGTCGCCGCTCGTCGAACCGCTCGCGAGGAGCAGCGCGGCGAACGGGATCGTACCGTCGTTGAGCATCAAGTTGCCATGGAGCGTGCGCGGCTGGCCGCGCTGATGGGAGAGCGCGAGCGTCCCGTCGATCTGACCCGAACCGTACGCAGGAAGGTCGAGATGCAGGCCGCGCGCCTTCGCATCGAAGCGGTAGCGCGCATCGGCCCCGAGGTTGACGAGATCGGCGAGCGTGGCGGAGCCGCTGGCGTCGAGCGTGCCGCCGCCCGCGACCGCGTGCAGGTCGCGCAGCGCGACGTTCGTCCCTTCGAACGCGAGGGTGGCACGCAGATCGGTGATCGGCACGCGCTCGAGCGAGGTCGTCGCCGCGCCGTTCGCGAGCGCGATCGAGCCGTTGATCTGCGGCGCTCCCGCGGTTCCCGTGACGTCGACGCGGCCCGCGAGCGTACCCTTGAGCGTGCTGCCCGCCGGAAACAGTGGCGCGAAATTTGCCAAACTAATATTTTTCGCGGTCAAGTCGAGTTCGACGGGCGCTCTCGCGGGGCCGAAGCTGAAGGGCGAGAGTTCCAGCGGCACCGAGCCCGCGACGTAGAGCGCGCCCGTCGTGAATCCGACTTCGACGTCGCTGAGCACGAGATCGCGGCCCTTGATGCTAAACTCGCCGAGCGCTCGCGGAATGGCGATCCCACGCGCGACGGCGTTCTCGAGATCGAAGCCGCCGGCGACCCGCGGCGACGCGCGCGTTCCGTCGACCGTCACGTCGGCTTCGCCCGTACCCGTGACCGGAAATTGTGACGAGAGCAGATTGCTCGCGAGGGCGCCCACATTCGGGCTCTTCGCGTGCAGCCGCAGCTCGATCGCATCCTTGGCGCCGAGCCCGAAGTTCCCCGAGCCCGTGAGCGAGAGTGAAGGCACGTCGAGCGTAATCGTCTGCACGGTCGTGCGGCGCAGCGTCGAGGATGCGACGAGCGCGAAGCGATCGACGGGCAGTTTGCCGATCGTGCCGCCGACGAGATTGAGCGACGTGCGCACGTCGGGATTGCGCAGCGGACCCGCGATCGACGCGTCGCCGTCGAGACGTCCGGTGACGGGCAACTGGTAGCCGAGCGCGGGCAGCCACACGCCGAGATCGAGGTCGCGCAAGCTCGCGGTTCCGTTGAAACGCGAGCGCTCCAGAATGCGATCGAGCGGCGCGTTCGCCGCGAGGCCGAGCGTGCCCGCGGTCTCGAGCCGCCCCGACGTTCCGCCGAACGAGAGCTTTCCGGTCACGTCTTCGCCGCGCGAATTCCACATCGCGGTCGCGTCGCCGAGGTTGAAGGTACGGTACTTGAGCGATGCGATGTCGATGTCGGCCGACGAGCGCACGACGCCGCGCCGTTTGAAGAAACGTCCGCGGACGTGACCGCGTCCGCCGAGCGTGTCGCCCGTATCGAAGAAATCGTTGAAGTCGGAGAGATCGGCGGTGGGCGCGTCGATGCGGAACGCGCCGTCGCCCGCGTGAAAGAACCCGCCGAAACGCGCGACGGTCGAACCGACGGTCACGGTGCCGTCGCGCGCTCCGAGGCCCCCGGGCGCGATCGCGATCGTGGCGGCGGCGTCGCGACAGTTGAGGCCGTTGACCGAGCCTTCGGGCATGCGCAGCTTGCCGCGCACCGTGAGATCGTCGGGCGAGCCGTGCACGCCGAACGTTCCCGCGATCGTCCCCGTGAGATCGTTACGGCCCGGGTCGACCGCGTGGACGAGCGGCGCGAGCTGCGTGTCCGTGAGCGCGACGTTCGCGTCGTACCGCGGCCGCTTGGTGCCGAGATTGGAGAGGCGGCCGTCGAGCGACGCGATCGCATCGGCCGCTTTTGCCGTCGTCCGCGCGAATGCGAGGCGCGTGCCCGCGAGTCCGATGTCGCCGTTCGCGTCGATCGAGATTTTCTGAAAGCGCGCCCCCGCGACGGCGACGCCGCCGTCGTAGCGCGTCTCTTTACCGTCGTTCGCGAAGCGGCCGATCGTCGACATGCTGCCGCGCGGTCGGCGCCCCGCCTGCGCACTTTCCCGCA
>CAZZUZ010000099.1:0-8658 GCA_964657315.1 Vulcanimicrobiota bacterium | reverse complement strand
CCTGGTCTTCCGGCGACATTCGCGACACGACGAACGATTCGAGCTTGGCGTTGAGCGCGGGCGCGCCCGATGGATCGACGCGCCGCGCGAGCCACGCGGCGATCTCGGCTTCGTCTTTGGCGCGGCCGACTTCGGCGCGGAACTCGGCCATGTCCAGACCGAGTTTGCGCACGACGAACGCGCTGAATCCGGTGTCGTGATTGAGGAAATCTCCCATGTGGCCGCCGGGCAATTCGGCACGCAATTTGTCGATCGTTCGCGGAAGCAAATAATAGCCAAGCAGCGTCTCGCGGGACGGGCGAGGCGCTTGCAGGCGCAGGTCGAGCGGCTCCACTACTTCGCGGCCGCCAACTCTTCGTTCACGATCGTACGGATCGTATTGCCGTCGGCTTCCGCTTTGAGTTTGGGCATGAGGACTTTCATCGCGTTTCCCTGCGTGCGTTGCTCGGCGGGCATCGCCTCGAGTTCGGCGCGAACGATCGCGCGCACTTCGTCGGCCGACTTTTGCGCGGGCAGAAACTCCGCGAGGATGTCGCGTTCGGCCCGCTCTTTATCGACGAGCTCGGTGCGGCCGGCCTTTTCGTATTCGGTGATCGAGTCGTTGCGCTGCTTGACGAGCTTGCGCACGACGTCCATCTGGTCGGCTTCTTCGAGTTCGCGGCCGGCCTCGATTTTTTTGTACGAGAATGCCGAAATCGCCGAACGCAACGTGTCCAGGCGGAGCTGATTCTTCGCCTTCATCGCGTCTTTGAGTTCGGCCGAAATGCGTTCTTTGAGTGTCATGGATCTCCAATCTGCAATACGCGAAGGGCGCCGATTGCGCGGCGCCCTTTTGCGTTCTTCCGAGTTCGTCCGGCCCGCGCTTACGCGCGGCGTTTGCGAGCCGCGGCCGACTTCTTCTTTTTTCGAACGCTCGGCTTCTCGTAATGCTCGTGCTTGCGAGCTTCGGCGAGAACGCCGGCTTTCTGGGTGGCCTTCTTGAAGCGACGGAGCGCACTCTCGATCGTTTCGCCCGGTGCGACGCGTACTTCCATAGAACAACCCTCCCCTCGGCCCGCCGGAACGGCGGCATAAAATCGCGCTGCCCCCTTTGGGGGGCAACCGCTAAAAGGTATCACACCCGGTCGCCCGCGTCAATTTACGAACGATGGGACCCGCGGAAAGGTCACCTCCCGATGCGGGCGGGTGCCGAGCGAAACAGGCGGCGGGAATCGTAGTATCCGTGCGACATGACGACGTACCCGCAGCCGCAGGTTTTCGACCCCGCAAACGAACTCCAGCGCTCGGCCGAACTCTTGATCAAACGCCCGAATCTCGGGTTTCCGATGGCGATCACCTCCGCCGTGACCATCGCGGCCGTCTTCTTCACCGTCATCGGCGGTCTGATCGCGATCTTCGCCGGCGCGAGCCACGAACGCGCGGCCCTCGCGTTCGGCGAGGTGCTACCGAGCGTCGCGACGGCGTTCGTCTTCATCGCCGCCGCGTACTTCTTCGCCACCCTGCTCACGCTGTGCGCCGTCCCGTACGTGCTCGCCGACGTACCCATCGATTGGCGCGGAGCGCTCGCCCTCGCCGCCGGCCGCTTCTGGCAATTCGGTCTGCTCGCCGCGCTCAGCGCCGCGGCGACACTCGTCCTCTTGCCGTTTTGCGCGATCCTCATCGGCATTCCGGTGCTGCTCGCGCTCTGGTATTTTCTCACCTATGCGTCGGCGGCCGTCGCACTCGACGGACAGCCGGCCCTGCAGGCGATCGCGACGTCGTTCCGCATCGCCCGGACCCGCGTGCCCGAGACCATCGTCGCGTGGCTCGGGCTCATCGCCGCGTTCGTCCTCGGATCGATCGTCAACGGCGTGCTCGGTCACGTGCCCTTCGTCAACATCGTCGCGGCGTTCGTCATCGGCGGATTTACCGCAACCTATTCGGAGGTCGTGCGCGTACGTTTCTATCTCGCGCTGCGCGCGAACGTCCCGAGCACCCTCACGAACGGGGCGTTCGCAACCACGCCGCCCGCGCCGCCACCGTACGTGCCGCCCTACGTGCCACCCACGGGGTTCTAGTTCGCCGCTGACGCCTTTGCGAAGGCCGCGAGCAACGCATCGCGCGCGACGTCGCCGGTCTTGTCGTCGAGGGTCGCTTCCAACGTCGGCAGCGTCTTCTCGCCGAAGAGATAGCTGCGGCTCCAATGTGCGTCGTCGACGCCGGTTTCGGAGACGAAGGCGGCTTCGGCCGCGCGGAGCGCCGCGTACGCGTTTTCGGCGGCCGCATCGTCGCCGGTGGCGACCGCCGCATCGGTCCGCGCGTCGAGATCGGCCGCACGTTTGCCGAACGCGTCGATGGCGGACTGCAGCGCGGCGACGACGGCCGCGCGTCTGGGCGTCGCATCGACTTTCGCAAACGCCGCAAGCCGGCTGCCGAGAGCCTTCGCGAGGTCGGTCATCCGCTGGTCGGGCACCGCGGCATCGGCCAGCCGCATCGTAACCAGCGCGTCGTAACGAGCGATGGCGGCCGCGCGGTGCATGCCGGGGTCGAGGATCGCGAGACTCGGGATGTCGTCGTACGCGCTGTGGTAGGTGCCGAACGGACCGTAGAACGCGGCTTGAGCGCCCGGAATGCCCTGCCGGAAAACGAACGCCTCGTGATCGCTGCCGCCGCCGAGATCGTCGACGTCCTGCGCGGGCGACGTCTTCTTCCAATACGCGTCGAGCGCGGTGCCGTCGGGCGCGCGCGATTCGAGCGCGGCGTCGCGCATCAGCCCGGCGAGATCGGGCGTAGCGCTCGCACCGAACGTCGGACCGAACGCGACTTCGTCCGTGTTGAGATAGGCCGCGCAATTCGCGCGGATTGCGGCCGCATTCGCGTCCGACCAGATCGCCGACCCGAAAAGGTTTAGTTCTTCACCATCCCAAGAACCGATCACGATCGTACGTCTGGGTTTCCAGCCCGAACGGACGGCGCGGCCGAGTGCCTCGCCCATCTGGAGGAGATCGACCGTCCCGCTGATGGGATCGACGGCGCCGTATGTCCAGGCGTCGCGATGACCGCCCGCGAGCACCGTCTGTTTCGGATCGGTTCCTGCGAGCGTCGCGACGACGTCCCAGATCGGACCGATACTGCGCTTGGACCGCAACACGAAATGCGCGCGCACGTCGCCGCCGTAGTGCATCGCGCGCGCGAACCCCGCGTGCCAATCCTTGGGCACGGCCGGCCCACCCATGACCGAAAACACTCTATCGGCGACCGCACCCGTGATCGGCATCTCCGGTACGGGCGGCAGCAGGACCGACGACATCGGTTTGTGCGGGGCGCCTGGCACCGGAATACCGATCGCCGTCGGATCGCCCGGAGCGTTGGTAAAGAGTAACGTATTGCGGATCGCGCCGCCGACGGGGCGATACGGCCCGCGCGGATAGACGTCGCCGTCGAAATAGCCGCCGTTCTGCGGATCGACGAAGAAGAGCGTGGCTTTACCGCCGCGACGTCCGGTCTCGAACGCCTTCGCGGTGAGCGCGCCCTTGCCCGAACGCACGACGACGATCGCGCCCCGGACGTCGACGCCGGCTTTCGCGAGCGCGTCGAAATCGGCTGCGGTACCGTAGTTCGCGTAGACGAGCGGCCCGCTGACGTCGGCATCGGGGCTGTAGCCAGAATACGGAATGCCGATCGCGGCATGATCGCGCGAGAACGGATCGCTCGGCAAGGCGGGCTCGTAGAGGTCGAGCGCCTCGGGCGACTTGCCGAGAATCGCGAGCGACTGTCGCACCGGGAAGGCGAGCGCGACTTCGTAGGTGACGATCTTTGCATCCCAGCCGGCTTTGGCGAGCGCGTCGCGCACGTACGCCGCGGTGCGATAGTCGCCCGGCGTGCCCATGCGGTGCACGTACGACGCGAGCGCCGCTTCGTGCCGGATCGCCGCTTCTTCGCTGGGCTCCGCGACCGCGATCCGCTCGGCGGCTCGCTCGGCGGCGACGGCGCCCGGAGCGAAGCCGCGGATGGCCGGGGGTTCCTGCGCTCGCGCGTTGGTCGAGAGCACGAGCGCCGCGATTGCGGCGGCGGCGATACGGCGTGCGATCATCCCGGCGGCCAGCCCATCGCGCGGCCCGCGAGCACGTGGAGGTGCAGGTGATAGACGGTCTGCCCGCCGTCGGCGCCCTCGTTCGTGACGACGCGATACCCGTTGCCCGTCACCTCGCGGCCGATCTTCGATGCGAGCGAGAACAGGTCGTGCGTCTCCTCGGCGGTCGCGGTGTCGACGAACTCGCCGAGATGTTCGACGTGGCGGAACGGAATGACCAGCGCGTGCGTGGGCGCTTGCGGGTTGAGATCGGCGATCGCGAGTGCGTGGCTCGTTTTTGCCAGCACCTTCGCCGGAATCGTGCCGGCCGCGATCTTGCAGAAAATACAGGTCGAAGGATCGCTCATGGTGCGCTACTCGCTCCGGGACGCGGGGACATCGTACGGAAGGTGTACGACGTGTCGGGGTTCGTCGTCACGCCCTCGATCCAATCTTTAGCCGCGAACGAGACGACGGAATGCACGAGCGGGATCGCCGGCGCCTGGTCGTGCACCATGGCGTTGGCCGCGCGATAGATCGCGGCGCGCTTGGCTTCGCCGACGGTCTCTTGGCCCGCGAGCATCAACGCATGGAATTTGGGATCGCGCCAGAACGAATAGTTCTGCGCCTGGCCCTTGACCGCGCTGTCCTGATCGAGCAACGGATAGAAGAAATTGTCGGGATCGCCGTTGTCGCCGCTCCAGCCGATCAGGCACATCGGATGCTCGCCGTTACGGACCTTATCGAGAAAGACGCCGAATTCGAACGGCTCGAGGGTGACGTCGATGCCGGCTTCGCGCAGGTTCGCCTGAATCGCTTCGGCGATGCGTTGCGGCTCGGGCATGTACGGCCGCGGCGACGTCGGATAATACAGTTCCGTAGTAAAATGCGGGATGCCCGCCCGCGCGAGCAGTGCGCGAGCCATCGCAACGTCGTGCGGGTAGATTTTGACCGCCGGATTCTCTCCGAGCATGCCGACCGGCGTCCAGTTGTCTGCGACCGTCGCGCCCTCGGCGTAGAAGCTGCGTACGAGCGCCGGTAAATCGATCGCGTAGCCGACCGCGCGGCGCACCAGGACGTCGTCGAACGGCTTCTTCTCGACGTTCATCGCGAGATAGGCGTTGTTGTTACTCGGCGGATGGTAGATTTTGATCCCCCGCTCGGCGGCGAGGTCTCGCGCGTCGTCGGGGCGGGGATCGAAGAGCATGTCGACATCGCCCTTCTTCATCGAGAGCACGGCCGTCGACTGATCGGGGATGTCGCGGATGATGACCGTCCGGAATTTCGGTTTCGGCGAGCCGTACCAGCCGTCGTTCGCGACGAGGGTGATGTGATCGTCGTGCTCCCATTGCGCGATCTTGTAGGGACCGCTCGCGACCGGCGACTGCTCGAAGACTTGGCCGTCTGCCCGGATCGCTTTGGGCGAGCCGATCGCGAACGACGGCATCGCGAGATCGCGCAGCATCGGCGTGAACGCGTGTTTGAGGTGGATCGCGACCGTCGAAGCGCCGATCGCGTCCACGCCCGTGATGATGCTGTCGCCGTCGAAGCCGCCGAACATGCTCGCATAGTAGCCGTACGGAAACGAGCCGCGGCCCGGCGCTTTGGTCGAGCGCCAGCGATCGAAATTGAATTTGACGGCCGCGGCGTCGACCGGCGTGCCGTCCGTGAATTTCATGCCCGGACGAAGATGGAACGTCCACGTCCGTGCATCGGGCGCGGTCGTCCACGAGATCGCCGCGTCCGGTTCGATCTCGAAGCCGCCGGGCTTGAAACGTACGAGGTTCGAGAAGATCTCTTGCGAGATCGTCAGCGACAGCCCGTCGGTCGCGTGCGACGGGTCGAGGACGACCGCGTCTTTGACGCGCGCGGTCACGAGCATGGCGCTTCGCCGCGAGCCGGAATCGCCGCCGCAGCCGCTCGCACAGCACGTTGCGAGGACCGCCGCGAGCACGCGGACGCGGGTCACCCGGTCACCGCGTCTGGATCGTGAACTGCCACGTCTTGGTCGTCGAGTTGCCCGCGGTATCGCTCACGCGCACCACGACCGTCACCTGACCGCTCGGCAAATCGATGCCGGGGCTATAACTCACGAAGGTCGCCGTGCGCGTCGTCGACGACGTCACGTCGTGGCCGTTGACCGAGACCGAAACGCTGGATTGACTGATCGGAATGTCGGTCGGGGCCGCATAGGTCGCGTAGATGCTCGGCCGCGGATTGTTGATCGTCTCGTTCGACGACGGCTCGACTTCGCCGATTGCGGGCGGCGTCGTTGCGGCGGATAGCGTCTGGCTCGCTTGCGTGCGCGGCGCCGAACTCGTGCCGATCGCGAGTTTCCCGTACACCGGCACTTGCGTGACGTTGAAACGGTCGGGAATCGTGAAGCTGCCAAAATAGGTACCGGGCTGCGTTTCGTGCATCGGCTGATCGAGCAACAGGTCGCCGATGTCGAACGACGCGCGGCCTCCCGGCGTGCCGTGCATCGTGACCGTGAAGCTCTCGCCGACGTGCAGCGGGTGCGAGAGCGAGGTCGTCACGTTCGCGATCGTCGTCGGGCTCGGCGAACCGGGCTTCGGCGTGGCGATTGCGGCGGCGGCCGCCACCGTGCGCGATGCGACGATCTGGCGCAGTTCGCCGCTCTCCGGATTGCTGCGCACGGTCACGTAGTCGCCGGCATGCAGGTCGGTCAGACGCGCATCTTCGCTGTTGAGCAAGATTTCGGTGTTGCCCGATGGCGTAATGACCCGTCCGCTCGCGAGCGCGATGGAGGTGGGCGAGAGCGCGGCGATCGCGCCGCTCGTCGATTTATAGAAATCGAAGAGCGAGACGACGCGGCCGTCTCCGGCGAGGATCGCGTGCACCGCATCGCCCACGCGGATGTCGGTCATCGAGCCTTTGACCTGCGAGTGGATCGTCACGTCTTCGACCCAGAGCTTCGCATCGGAGGTGATGGAGATCGTGCGTGACGTTCCGCCGCGGACGACCGTCAGCGACGGCGGCGACGAATCGAGGTCGAGCGCGGAAACGACGCCCTGCACGTCCGTGCCGCCACCGGCGCGCGACTGCTCCGCACCGCTCTGGCGGCCGATGTAATCGGAAACGATTTCGATCTTCGCGCCTCGCTGATCGTAATTTGCCTGTACGCCGAACGCGACGACGAGCAACTGCAGCGGCACGTACACCGCATCGCCGTTCTCGACGACCTGCGCGCCGAGCGGTACGTTTTTCCCGTCGATCTTCGCAAACGACGAACCGATCGTGACGCTGACGGTCCCCGTGGGGAGGCGCGCGTCGATCGCCTGTCCCGAGCGCTGGATGCCGATGCCGAGCGCGTTGAAGACGTCGCGCATCGGAACGAGCACGCGACCGCCGATGACTTTGGGCGGCGTATCGGTTTCCAGCGGCGCGTCGTTGACCGAGATCGCGATCGAACGGATCGGCTTCTCGACGGGGACGTCGTGCGGCGCGACGGCCGCAGCGCGAACCGCTTGCGGGCCGGCGGTAAAAGCGAACGTCCACGCACTCGCAAGCGCGGCGATGCGAACGAATTTCATCGGGCCTTGCATTCCTGTAAAACGGTCCGGTATACCTCGGCTGTTTGGCTAGCGCAGCGATCCCACGTGAGCGTTCTGGCGAAGTCGCGCGCTCGGGGCCGCGCCGCGGGCGATGCCAGCGCCCGCGCGAGCAGCGCCGCGAGCGCGGCGACGTCGTACGGAGCGAACACGTCCGCATACGGCCGCAGAACGGCGGGGACCGCGTCGGAAGAGGCGATCACGGCCGAACCCACGGTCGCGGCTTCGAGCATGGGCAGGCCGAAGCCCTCGCAGAGCGCCGGATGAACGAGCGCCGCGGCTCCGGCGTACAAGCGGCGCAGGTCTCGCGCGGAGACGTCGCCGAGAAAGCGAATCTCGCCGCGCTCCCGCTGCGGTTTCTCGGACGCTTCGAGATCGTCAGGGCCCGTGAGCAGCAGGTCGGCATCGACGTTCGGCGGCAGGGCCGACCACGCGGCGAACAGCGTCCGGAGATTCTTGTGCGGACGATGGTTGCCGACGTTGAGAAAGTAGGGGCGCGGGCGTTCGGCCGGCGCGACCGGCTCGCGAAAATCATCGTCTGCCCCGAGCGCGATGACGACGACCTTGCGTGGCGGCACGCCGAGGAAACGCTCGAGGTCGGCGATGGTGCGCTCGTCGTCGGTGATGACGCGTGCGGCGCGCGCGCAAACGGCGCGAACGACCGTTGCATAATACGGTCCGACCGTCGGCTTGAAGAGTTTCGGGAAGCGCAAATGGATGAGATCGTGGACGGTCACGACCGTCGGCCGCGGCGCGAAGACCGGCGCGTAGAACGCGAGGTGGTGTACCAGCCGTGGCCGCACGGCGTGCAGCGCGCGCGGCGCGGAGAGCTGCTCCGCGAGATCGAGCGCGTGCGTGCGCTCGACCGTTTCGAACGTGAGGTCGCGTGCGACGCGCGGCAAGCGCAGCGTCATCTCGCGCGCGTACGCGGCCATGCCTTCGGAGATGCCGCGGAAACGCAGGTAGTCCAGGGCGACATCGACCGCGCTCATCGCCGTTCCAACGCTTTCCACGCGACGACCACGGGATACGCCG